>JAGLLI010000167.1 GCA_023140595.1 Candidatus Parcubacteria bacterium | reverse complement strand
TTAAAATCCTTTTTTAAAGGGTTTTATTTTGTGAAAATATTAATAATTGGGTCGGTACTCAAGCGGTCAACGAGGGCAGACTGTAAATCTGCTGGCTTATGCCTTCGTAGGTTCGAATCCTACCCGGCCCACATTTTTGAAAAACTAAGGTTTTTCGGTGAATTTGCCAGAAGTTCAAACACAGGTTTAAATTTAACATTAGCGATTTCACCACGAGAAAAAGTCAGGTTCCAAAGTAAGGAATGAAGTATTTTATATCTCTTTGGTTCTTTGGCCTCAAGAAAGTCTTTTTGCGCTTTATTCGCGGTTAAAAAGATTTTTTTTGTTTGTTCCAAAGTAGACAGAGGGTCATGCGTTTTAGGGCATTTAGATAGGCGTTTTTTTATGTCAATTTTTTCTTTTTTTATTTCTTCCAATTTAGTTTCATATTTATCTTTGTCAATTAATTCAGAGATATAAGCCTCAAGCAATTTATCTTCTTTGGTTTTTATTTGAGAAAATTGTTTTTCATAAACCAAATGTAAATCGTTTATTTTGGTTTTATTTTTTTCCAGCTTTTCTTTGGCGGCCATATAGGCTATTTCAACCAGCTCTGAACTAAATTGAATATTGCCAAGAATATCAGTAATTTTTTCACTTGCCTTTTCTTCACGCATATATTTATTATGCTCATCACAAATCTTTTTTCCATTAGTACAATAGTAATACATATGTCCTTTCTTTTTTGAGGCCGTTAACATACAACCACATTTTTCGCAGTACATTAATCCGCGCAAATAAAAAAAATGCTGTTTTTTTCTTGGTCTGGAATTACCATGTAAAATATCCTGAACTTGATCAAAAAGCCTTTTGCTTATAATTGGCATATGCGAGCCTTCATAAATTTTACCCCAAACACTCATAATGCCGTAGTAAAAAGGATTTTGTAATGTTAAATAAATTGTATGTCTGTAAACTTTTTTATTATTTTTAGTAGTTAAGCCTTTTTTATTCATTATTTCCACAATATCGCCAAGACTATATTTTCCGCTTGCGTATAATTCAAAGACCTCTTTTACATATAGGGAACGGATAGAATCAACTATAATATTTCCTTTTCCGTCATTTAAGTAGCCGATTGGAGCGTGCCACGGCCAACCGCCTTTTTCCAGTTTGGTTTTCATACCACGCATTACATTTTGGCGCAAATCATCAATATATTTTTTGCCCACGCCAAGGTCAATAATAAAAAGAAATTTGTCTGTTGATTCGTTGGTGATTGTTTTGTCAATAGTTTTTATTTCTTTTATCTTACCTTTTTCAAGTAAATCAAGAACGCGACCACCGTCAGCTATATTACGGCTTATACGGTCAATTTTCCAAGCAACCAAAACACACCCATTTTGTTTTTGAATGTATTCAAGCATTTGTTCAAAAACCGGACGGCCAATTGACTTGGCAGACATGCTCTCTTTAAAAATTTTAGTAAAAGAAAAATTAGCCCCCTTTGCTAATTTTTGTAATTCATTCATTTGCGATTCAATTGACATCGCTTGCCGGTCTTCGGATTCAGAAGATTTTCGGCAGTATGCAATATATTTCATAATATTATCTTTTATTTTTTAAATATAAATATTTTTCTATACCAATTAAACCGTTATGAATTGAAATTGCAGAGTTCACAACAAAAATTGAACCAAATAATGAAAAAATTTGATTAACAAGTTTTATATCAACAAGGTAGTCAAACAATAAAGGTGCAAAAACCAAGCTTAACGCGACAATCATAGAAAGCGATGCATGTAAAAAATATTCACCTGCGACAATAACGTCTTTTTTATTTTGATTATCACAAACACTTGAATAGGAAAAGATGGTTCCAGACAAGGCAATGCATAATCCTATTATTGTTATATAATAAATGAAAAGTTGTTCCAAGGGACTGTCTCCTCTTGCAGAAGCAGTGTTAGTTGCGATAGTAAGGGCAATTAAAGAAACAAAAACAAGGAATGACGGAATAATAAAACCACCAAAATAAGATATTGCCACTAATATTTTTTTAACAGTTTTTAGAATTTTCATATTAATATTCGTAAGTTTTTAGTATTTCAACTATTTGACTATATATACGTGATTTGTTTTTTAAGTCGTATAGTTTTGCGTTTTTTGTTTGTTGTTTATTGCCAATTTTAAATATTCTTTCGTATTGATAAAACGGAGAACTGTTATTAACATTATTTTCTATTAACAATACCACATCTTCTATACTTGATTCAATAGGCTTATGCAAGTTACGGCTGATAAAGTAACATTTGCGACCGCGGAGGCGTTCTTTAGTTTTTTCCTTAGTGAGATATTTTATTAAATAGCCAGAAATTGCCCCTTGTTTAGATTTAATGCTTTTAATATTGCATGAGCCAAAAGGCCAAATAGAACGAGCCCTATCGTATATTTTTTGCTTGAATGGTAGATTAAAAATCATCATGTGATAATGAATAGAACCGCGTTTTTGAAATTCAATAACACAAAGATATTTAAGTATGCTTTTTTTAGTGTGAAAAAATTCGTAATTAAATCGTCTGATAAATTTTGTAAATTCATTGTTTGCGTAATCTAAATCTTGGATATTTTCGCGATATGTTAGAGTTATAAAAAGTGGCATAATGCGTTTACCGTTTTTATCAAGCCAGTGCCAAACATTTGAATTAATATAATCGTTTATTATTCTTTTAGCCCGCGTAAGAGCCTTGTTTCGCGAATCAATTTTTTTAGTGTGTTTATTTGTTTTATTTTTTTTGTTTCTATAAAAAAGCATAAATTCATGTTCAAAATTGGCTACCTCCAAAACATAGCCCGAAAGTTTTACTTTCTTTTTTGAGAAGTAAACAGGTGAATTTGGTTGTTTATTAATTATTTTAAACATAAGTTTTCTAATTAAGTGATACCTTTAACAAGTATAACGGAGAATAACCCATCCCCGCTCCGCTGTCGCGGAGACGGAGCGGAGACGGGTTATTCTTTATTGTATGCAATAAAAAAATCAGCCAAAGCGTCCAAATACTGGTCTGCCTGTTCATGAGAAAGTAAAACCTTATAAACAGTTTTAAAGTATTTAATTATTTTAGTTCTTAGCTGTTTGCTATATTTAAACATAAAAAAAATGACTTCAAGTATTATGAGGTCATTTTATATAATTGGTATTTAGGAAAATTTAGGTATTTGGTTTACTTTATATCTTTTAAGTACTTGCTATTTATCCAAACTTCGCTTCTTTTTCCTTTCCCGAATTCCAGAAAATCATTTATTTTGGTTGGACTGTCAATTCTAATTTTTTCATTAATATCATTACAGGCGGTGGTGTATTTTGTCTGTTTATATTCTTCGTCTTTATATTCATCGTCATGAATTTCGCTGAAAGGAAAATTATTATTTATAGTGTCTTTATTTTTTATAAAAATATATTTTAGTACATAATGCCCAACAGTTTTATTTCTGTATTTGGAGATTTTAATGGGCTTGCCATAGAAATATAAAATACTTTGTTTTTCATCAAACATTATTTTTTCAGAATCGTTATTAATAAAGTTTTCTCTATTCAAAAGAGTTAAGATATACTGATGAACTAATATAAAAAAAGTTTCTATAAATTTTAACAAATCAGGTCTTGCAATTTCTTGGTTTATGAATTCTTCAGTTTTTTTTCTGTCGTGTTCATCAGCCGTTTTATAAAATTCCATTTTTTGATAAATAGTCATGCATAAGCAAAAGGGTATCCATATAAAATCTTCTTCATTGCATCTACCATTTTTATAGCCTAAATTTTTTAAAGTAATATTTTCCATTTCTTTTAATTCAAATATTTTTTTTGAATTTTTTTCACTTTTTTCAATTACATTTTTAAGGAGTTTATTTAGCTTATCGTTTGTTTTGACATAATCAAAATAACCATGAATGCAAACAACTTTTTCAAAAGAATTGGTTGTTTCCTGAAATGACTTAATAAGGCTATTTAATTTTTCCATTATTAATATATTTTTCATATTATAATTTTTGCATATTTTAATATTGTAGTCAATAAAAATGTCAATAAAAAAAACAAAACCCCCTAAAATAATAAAGTCATGTTAGGGAGTAATTAAGGCGTATTAGATATATTTTTTTAATTGTTTTTTTATATTTTCAATGTCATATGATAAAGAGACTTTAATTCTGACTAGGGGAAGTTTAGCGTCTTCCAGCATGTCTTCTAAAAATTTATCACGTTTTTGCCTGTCTGGCATGTTGTGCGAAGAATCATCAAGCTCAATGGCAATAAGCGGTTTTATTCTGTCATTGCTACAAATTAAATAGTCAATATGTTTTGCTTGTATTCTGTAAAAGTTATATTTATTGTTTGAATAATATTTTGGAATATATACCACATCAGCCAGTCTAACTTTTGCGAATATAGTTAATTCGCCATAAATTATTTGTTTGAGAATTTTATAAAATTTTAATTCCGCAACACTAAACAAATAATCCTTTTTCCGATATGGCCATTTTCTTCTTTGAAATTCTTCTTTGTGAGCAAGTGGAAAATTTAGTTTATTTTTAAAAAGTAAAATAATCAAGATAATAAAAATTAGAATAACAAAAATAAAGATTGAAAATAATAATGCAAAAATATTCATATGTAAATTTAAGAATAAAAAAAGGGGCAGCCCAACCTGACTACCCACATTTGAATCCCAAGGGGTTCGCTTGTGGAGGTGAACTGCCCGTCTCAATCCGCAAGCGAACAAGACAGGCAGTAAGCCCTTGAGGGATATTATTCAAATGTAGGTAGTCATAAGTAGATTATCATATTTATTCAAATAATACAATCTAGTGTCAAGACTTGTCATTGACAATTTTAAATTTATAGACTAAAATGAACAAAAATAAAAAATAAACAAAAAAAGGAGGAACACAAGGAACAAATTAGTTCTTTGACAATTAAATATCATGCGGAAAAAATTGCGGAATTGTATTATTGGAATTGTTTGTTTGGATTTTAATGTTAAATAAGCTATAATATTAAATAGTTAATTTAATCATTAAAAATAATAAATCTATGTTCAAAAAAAACATTTTACCATTAATGTTAATGGCATTGGCAGTTGTCGCGGTTTTTATTTTTGTAGTTAGTAAAGATAAAACGCCACAGCACCAACAAAAACAAATCAATCTTGATCAGAGAAAGGAGGTTGAAACAAGCGATTGGCAGACTTATCGGAATGAGGAGTATGGGTTTGAGGTTAAATATCCAAAGGGCTGGTATTGGGAAGATTATACGGAAGAATTTAAACATTCAATGATTGGTTTTTATCCAGAAGGAGAAAAGAGAGGATGGGAATATGTTGGCAATATTAAAATTCAAAAAATGGAAAAGAACGCAGAAGAAAATCTTGTAAAATATTTTAAGAATATGTTTAGTGATATGCCATATATACACGACAAGGCGATAAGTAAAAAAAATAAAAATTACAAAGATGTTATTTTGATTTATGATGTTCCTGGAAATATAACTTCTGATACGGCTTTTATTGATTGTACTAATTATATTATTTCAATTAATACTCCATTTGGTATAGCAAGAGATATCATGAAACAAATGGCAGATGAATTATTGTGTTTATAGAAAATCGTTGTATTAATTCGGATTAAAACACCACGCAAAGAAAAGGAGAATGTATTATGAAAAAGATGATTTTGGGTGTATTTTATTTTTGTGTAATTTGTTTTTGTAGCACAGATATAGGTTTTACTTATCCTATTGCGGAAAATTTTGTTTTTCCAATTGACGGATATACTGATGATGGATGTTTAAACTGGGGTAACTTTGGTTACGGTCAATATGCTGGTCAAAAACATTTAGCTGACGATTATTGTGTTCATGTTGGGACGGATGTTCAAACGATTAGTAATGGAAGAGTTAAATATACGCTTTATGATCCAACTAATGCGACAAATATGGGCTGGTATGGCCTAATTATAATAGAGCATACACTACCAAATGGTGATTATATATGTAGTTTATATGGACATGCTCGAGCTACAGAAGTTTCAGTTGGTGATGAGGTTGTTATTAATCAAAAAATAGGAGAGATAATAGAATATCCTGATAGCTCTAACCATATTCATTTTGGTATCTATAACGGAGTTTTTGGGGGTCATACAGAATACTACCGTCA
>JAGLLI010000166.1 GCA_023140595.1 Candidatus Parcubacteria bacterium | reverse complement strand
TATCGGTTATCACAGCCAATTCCAAGTCAGGGTTAACAATTTCAACTTCCGGATTTGCTTCAATATCAGAGGCTTTAATTTTTTTCTTCCCGTGAACTTCCAAATTTAAAATAACAGTTTCGTCAGTATGCATTTTTAAACGTAATTGTTTGACATTTAAAATAAACTCCAGGATATCCTCTTTTAGGTGCGGCAATGTCATGAATTCATGGCTAACTCCTTCAATAACAATACCGACCGAAGCGGCACCCGGCAAACTTGAAAGCAAAACTCTTCTGATTGAATTGCCCAAAGTTATGCCATAGCCGGGAAAACAAGGCTCAACTGTAATTTGAGCGTCATTATCACTTTCACCTTTGTTAAATTTTATATTTTTGGGTAAAGCGATGTTATCCATATTTTTTAATATTAATTAATAAATAAAATTTATTTTGAATAATATTCAATAATTTGCCGTATTTGAAAATTCGGTTTTATCATATCCATACCTGGTTTATGTAAAATTTTTACTATATTCTTGGTTTTATCAAAATTCATCCATCCCGGAATTTCCTTTTTTTGCAAAACATCCAGCATAGATTTGTGGAATTTACTGTCTTTTTTTGTTTTCTTTACGGAAACTAAATCGCCTGACTTTAAAATATATGATGGAATTGTTACTTTTTCGCCGTTAACGGTAAAATGTCCATGGTTTACCAATTGTCTTGCCTGAGAACGCGAGCTGGCTAGCCCAGCGCGATAAATGGCATTATCAATTCTCATTTCCAAAAGTTGCAAAAAATTTTCACCGGCATCTCCGCTTTTTTTCCGCGCTTTATCAAAAGTCAAGCGAAATTGTTTTTCCAATAAATTATATTGGCGCTTGGCTTTTTGTTTCTCGTTTAACTGCATGCCGTAGCCGGTAATTCTGCGTCTCCCCTTTGAACCATGAAATCCCGGAGGATAATTTCTTTTTACCATTGCGCACTTCGGAGTATTACAGCGTTCCCCCTTTAAAAACAATTTTTCTCCTGCCCTGCGGCACTTTTTACATTTTGAACTTAAATCTTTTGCCATTTTTATTTAAATAATACTTTATAAATTAAACTCTTCTTGGTCTTCTTTGTCTGCATCCGTTATGAGGAATTGGCGTAACATCTTTAATTAAAGTAACATTCAATCCATTGCTATTTAATGCCCTAATAGCCGATTCTCTTCCTGTGCCAACGCCTTTTACAAAAACGCTTACTTCTGATAATCCGTATTCTTCTTTTGCTTTGCCAACCGCCAAACGTGTAATAATGGATGCCGCGTATGGAGTTGATTTTTTCGGACCTTTAAAACCGGCAATTCCGGCGCTTGCCCAAGAAATAACATTGCCTTGCAAATCGGTTATTGTAACAATTGTGTTGTTGTATGTTGCTTTTATAAAAGCTTTTCCTACGGAAATATTAGAACGTTCTGTTTTCTTTTTCTTTTTGCGGACTTTTTTGCCTTTTACTTTCTGGTCTCTTTCGGCTTTCTTTTTTTCTAGTTTTTTCTTAATTTCTTCTGGCAATTCTTCCAAACCTAAATCAGCCTCGCTTTTTGGAGTATCGCTATTTTTAATTTCTTTTTTGCTTTTCTTAGCCTTAACAGCAGTTTCTTTTTCAACTTTTTTATCCGCCTTAACTTCAGCGGCGGCG
>JAGLLI010000165.1 GCA_023140595.1 Candidatus Parcubacteria bacterium | reverse complement strand
TGACTACTCCGGAAAATATTAAAGAAACTCTTAAGCAATATCATAAAAGCTTAAAGGCTGAATTTAATTATTTAAGCGATGATAAAGGCGAACTTGAAGAAACAAAAGATTTAAAAAAACTCGCCGCTGATTTGCCGGTAGTGCGCATTGTTGATACCTTGCTTGAATATTCAATCATTGAAGGCGCGAGCGATATTCACATTGAGCCGGAAGAAAAAAATGTTTTAGTGCGTTATCGAATTGACGGAATTTTAAGAAATGTTATGGTTTTGCCGAAAACCGTCCAGTCGGGAATTATCGCGCGCATTAAAATACTTGCCAATTTAAAAGTTGACGAACATCGCTTGCCGCAAGACGGACGTTTTAAAATCGCCACTAATGAGTATAAAGTCGCTTTCCGCGTATCAATTATTCCAGCTTTTGACGGAGAAAAAATCGTTCTAAGACTGCTTAATGAAAAAGCCCAAGTTTTAACTCTGGAACAGCTTGGATTGCAAAGCGCGCCACTTAAAGTTTTAAAAGCTAACGTTAAAAAACCGCATGGAATAATATTGGTAACCGGTCCTACCGGTTCAGGGAAAACAACCACGCTTTATACTGTTTTAAATATTTTAAACACGCCGGAAGTAAACATATCAACCGTTGAAGACCCTATTGAATACCGGATGCCGCATGTCAACCAATCGCAGGTAAACGCGAAAATCGGCTATACTTTCGCTTCCGGCTTAAGGGCGTTCTTGCGCCAAGACCCTGACATTATAATGGTCGGAGAAATCCGCGACCAGGAAACCGCCGAAATCGCCGTGCATGCCGCCATGACCGGACATTTGGTTTTATCAACAATCCACACAAATAGCGCCGCGGCAACCATGCCCAGATTGTCGGAAATGGGAATTCCAACATTTTTAATCGCCACCACCACCAACATAATCATCGCCCAGCGCTTGGTAAGAAAAATTTGTCCGAACTGCATTCAAAGTTTCAATCTTGACGAAGAAACAATAAAAGAGCTGGAAAAACAGCTAAGCATTGAAAATCTTTTAAAAACGCTTGAAAAAGAAAAAATTATCATTGACGCCAAGAAAGGCTTGAAATCATTGCTGTTTTATCGCGGGAAAGGCTGCAAGCGCTGCAGCAACAGCGGTTATAAAGGGCGAATAGGCATATATGAAATTCTTGAAAACACAGAAGAAATATCCGATCTTATACGGAAAAATACCGATACAAACGAAATAAACAAACAATCCGTTAAAAAAGGAATGCTGACTATGGTTGAAGACGGATTTATTAAAGCCAAAAACGGCATCACAACTATTGAAGAAATAATGAGAGTAACAAAAGAATAATAAACGCCCCAAAGGAAGTGCACCCCAAGGGCATTTCCTGCGGGGCACCCTTGGGATATAAATCATTAATTATGCCTGTAAATTTTACTAAAGAACAAATTAAAAATACGGAAAACAGTACTGATAATACTACGGAAAATAAAGATATTATTAAAAAAATTAACGATTTTCTATTAAAATTTTCGCGCGTATCCTTAAAGGAGAAACTATTTTTTGTGCAGCATTTGGGGGTGATGCTTAAATCCGGCATATCATTGTCAATCGCCGTAAAAACTCTTGCCAAGCAAACTGAAAATAAATATTTTAAAAAA
>JAGLLI010000164.1 GCA_023140595.1 Candidatus Parcubacteria bacterium | reverse complement strand
GGAAAGCTCATTGAGAAGTCAGACGGAAAGCTTTTTATAAAGCCCGAAGATTTTAAAAATCTTCAGAAAACCGTCGGCTTGAAAGATGTTGAGTTAAAAAAAGCTCTTGGGGAAATTGAAAAGGTAAATAAAAAAAACGATGACAAAAAATCCGATTCACAAAAGGCATTGGATAAAATGTCAGAAACCATTTCAACCCTTGAGAAAACTATTGGCACAATGAATTCAGCGCAGGAAACTGAGCGTTTAACAAAAGAATATCCGGACATTTTGCCAGAACTTTTGGCTGGCAAAACTAAAGATGAGATTGAGGCAGTTGTTGATAGACAGCGTGCAATTAATAAAAAATTGTATGGTGATAGCAATAAATTTGCCCCTCCCGATTATTCCAATGAAGCGGATATCGATGAGGCGATAGAATCTGTTAAAGGTGATAAAACCAAAAATGGTGTTAATTCTGCTGTTGATATTTTAAAACTTTCACGGCAAAAAGACGGTCTTCCTAACGAAGACTAAGTTATGTTTATTTTAAGATTTGTTTGTTTCGCATTTGCGTTCATTATAACTAAATTATTTGATATCAATGTCCCTGCCGAATCCGGAATGCTATTTTTTATGGGTGATATTACCACAGGCGACCGCCGAGAGCGTGAAGATTTAAGCAGTGTAATTGATATTTTGAAGTTAAAAGACGATGATATGAAATATTTATCATTCGTTAATTTTCTTCCGTCTATTGCAAAGGCTTTTGGAAAAAAAGTTACTGCGCAAAAGCACGAATGGCTTGACGATGAGGCTCGCGCCGAATCAATCAGCGTTCAGGCTTCCGGAGA
This sequence comes from Candidatus Parcubacteria bacterium, assembly GCA_023140595.1. GTDB lineage: Bacteria > Patescibacteriota > Patescibacteriia > Patescibacteriales > UBA12075 > JAGLYP01. Next base: position 9,131 of record JAGLLI010000164.1, on the reverse strand, counting down.
CGGCGCCGATTGGGATACGACTAACGATATTACTGCATTGCCAGTTGCAACTGCCGAAGTTACAAAATTACGCGTAGGCGATGTTTTGTTACTTGATCAGGATGAGGTTGTCGTAGTTAAAGCGATAAGCGTATCAGGACAAACTATTGACTTGTATGCTCGCGGACACGGTTCAACGACTGCCGCGGTTTTGGCTCATGATTCAGCGCATACTTGTTATATCATCGGTAATGCCCAAGCAGAAAATGCCGACCCATTAGACCCTGATTTCACAAGTCAAACCGAACGATATAATTATTGCCAAATTTTTGAGGATGTAGCGCAAATTACTGGAACTGTCCGCAGATCTAAAATGGCGAACGGCGATGAATTGGATTTCCAAGTTGTCAAGAAATTGAAAGAAATGTTGAAATCATTAAACTATGCTTTGGTTGAGGGAATCAGAAATCTTGACGCTACAAATAAGGTTGCCACATTAGGCGGTTTACGTGAGTTTATCTCTAACACCTCGAATGTAGCTGGAGCATTGACTGTTGCAAAATTGTATACCGCTGTTATTTCCCACGTTGACGCTGGTTTATACCCTACCGCCATCCACGGCTCACCTACCACAATCGGTGATATTGAGCAGTTATACCAAGGAGCGGTTAGGACAAAAGTAGCTGACAAAAAAGGCGGTACAGAGATTAACACAGTTGTCATTTTGGGATACGAAATTGAATTGCACGTTGACAAGCACGTCCGTTCTACCGAAGCACTGATTTTGGATTATAACCGCATTGGTTATGGACCACTTGACGGCGGAGTAAAAGGCGAGAGCGGCACATTTTCAGTTTACAATATCTACGATAAGGACAACGGCAAACAGAAAGCAAAACAGGTTTTGGGTGAATACACAATGAGAGTGTCAAACGGTGGTGGAACTAGGATGTATGGTATATCTTGACCCGAGTAGGGATTTAGATAATTTAAAATAAAGCATGGGGAAACTATGATTTTATTTTGAAAGTCGTTGGCGGTTTGGAGACGTACGAACCGCCAGCCCTTTGAAAATAAATAAAAATATATGGATAGAAAATCACCATTTTTTGCCCACCCTGATGTCCGAGACGGACTTATTAGTGAATGGGAATGTGGCGAAAATTTAGCTACACCTGTTGTTGATTTGTCCGGGAACGGAAATGATTGTGTTATAACTGGCGCTTCTCGGGTTGCAGACAGTGATTTAGGTGGACATAGTGTCTTAGATTTTGATGGTATTGATGACAAACTTGTTTTTCCTAATAGTATTTTAAATGGATTGTCAGAATTTTCAATTACTATTTTGGTAAATTTTGAAAGTTTGGGTGCTGATAATAAAAATAATATTTTTTTAGCGGAACGAGAAAGTTTTCCCTCTAAGCAGGTTAATTTTTATTTTAAAGCACCAAATGAAATTGAGATTAGTATAGGTGACGGCGATAGCGGTACTACTGTTACATATACATATGTGCCTACATTAGGAGAGTGGTTATTTTTTTCTTGTACATTTAATGCAGGTGCTGTTAAAATTTATAAAAATGCAGTATTAAAGAAAAGCGAAACTATTGGTGAATTGATTACTGATACTGGTAATGCTAATTATAAAAGAATTGGTTCATTTACTGATGTTGTCGGACATTTTTTAGAGGGTAAAATGGGAAATATCCGTGTTTACAATAAAGCTTTATCCGCAGATGATTTTAATAGATTACTTATATTTTTACATAAAAAATACGGTTTAAAGCCTGGTACATTAAATTAAAAATATGAAATATTTTTTAAGAAAAATTAAAAAATTTGAAACAGATAAAGCATTAGCTGATCAATTTAAAGAAGATGAATTTAAAATAAGTGATAAGTTTAAAATTTATGTTGACGCTGAAAATCTTCAATATTTAATTGAAGAAGAAATTGACGAAAAAGATAAAGATAAACAAGTTAAAGATGATTTTTTTGATAGTACGCGTATTCATATTTGCAAACACGAAGAGGGTTTACCTTGTGAATTAATCGATTTATAATTTAATTAATAATATAATTTTAAAATTATGGCTGTTATAAATCCAAATCCTATTGATAAGTTAAATATGGAAGAGGAACAAAAAAAAAATGAAGAAAAAAGGCAAAAAGCTAAAAATAAAGAAAAGGCAGAAGAAAAAAAAGCTATTACAAAAGCCCGATTAAAAAATGGAGTAACTTTCGTCCGCAAAGATACTCGTCCGGGTATTTATTCTACTAACGGAATTGGCAAGAGATTGCAGATTCGCGACCGCGGACATTATTTTACAAAAAAAGATTCTGAAATTAAATTTTTGGACAGTGATTCTGAAATTGTAGAATTAGCCCCTGAAGCGCCTAAAAAAGATAAATAGTTTATTTATTTTCTCGCGCCTACCCAGCGCGAGTTATAAGTAAATTATTATGTCAAATAAAAGTGAGATTATTATTAATGGAATGCAAATAAAGTCAATTCAAAAATTGAAAAGGCTTGCTGTTTTGTTTGATGAAATTGAAAAAGAATTTGGTGTGCATACGGTTAAAATAGCAATACAAAATTGTTTTATATGTTGTGATATAAAAAATGATTTAGCTAAATTTAATTTTGGAGCGACACCAATGGAAAGGACTATTTTGGAAATACTTGATTGGAATTAATTATTAATTTAAAAAAAATTATGAAAAATTTAGAAGAAATTTCCGAAATAGTCCAAGAATATTTAGACGATGATTCTGCTGTCGTCGATCAACCGATAATTGATACAATTAATTTTTTATCAAATATTTTTTCCATTGATTCACTTGATGAAAGTCAAAGCACGGCAGTTGACGGCACTACTTTAAATTTGCCGACTGATTGTTTAGAGATTGACACAATTTTTATTGACGGCGATGAAGTCCGGAAATTAAAAAGTCTTGATGATTTGGATGTTGTTGTTGACGCTGAAGAACAGCGCTGGTATGAATTTAATGATAAAATTCAATTTACCAAAGTTTTTGATTCTATTGAATCTACAAAAATTTGGTATAAAAAAGGTTTTAAAGAACCCGAGGCTGCAGAGGATACTGATGTTCCTGAAAAATATCTTGAATTAATTTATGTCGGCGCTCAATATCGTTATTATAATTTATTGCTTTCAAGGCAGGTTGTAAATAAAGGCGAAATGCCGGATGTTAAACCCGATGAGTTAAGAAAAATTAGGGATGATGTAAAAGAGAATTTTTTTGATTTAATAAAACAAATACAAATGAACTCATGAGCGAATTAAGATATAGAAAAATTAGATTTAAGGAACTTGACCGCGGAAGTGATCAAAAATATTTTGATGTAAATAATTCTAATAAAATTAATACTTCCCTTGGCCTTGTTAGCGATTATGAAACTGGCAGGTTAAAACTTGCAGAGGATTTTGCTTCATTTACTATTGCTGGCGGATTTCCCATGGAATGGTATCGCCATACAACTTGCGTTCATTTTGACGGTTCTACTGAATATTTATATCATTTAGTTAGGGTTGGTACTCTTGTAAAATTATATAGAAATTCCGGTTATGCAAATCCTGATTTAAAATTTACTTTTGCCGCCGCTACTTATGACGCGTCTATGATTATTTCATATCTTGGTTTGCTTTTGGCTTGGTATTACGGAAAAAGCGACTGGTCAGATGATGACGGTACTAGCTTCACTAGCAATGCTTGGACATATGACAGTCCTCGCGGATATAAAATTACTGAAAATGGCAATCTTTATGTATTTACTAAAAGTCATATTTTAAAAACTGTTGACGGTAAAGTTTGGACGGTTTTTTATACTGCAAAAACCAATGAAAGAATTGTTTCTTTTAATGAATTGGACGGAGAATTTTATGGTGTTTTAAGGAGTGATTCGTCATCTAAGATATATTATTTTATTAAATTTGACAATGATGATAACCCTGTTATTATTCGTGAGCTTTATAGTGATGTTAAAGTTAGTTTGAATGTTTTTGACGGTCGTGTTTTTATTGTTCTTTATATTAATAGTGTTATTAGTTTTTATGAATGGGATAAATCTGAATTAAATAAGATTATATATTTAGAATACAATGCTTTGCATAGTATGAATCTTATATTTTCTAGCGTTGATTTTTTGATTTTTACTGCTCATTCTTCATCTGATAATAAAACTATTTTGGCAAAAATTAATCGTAGTAATGGTTTGTTTGTTATAAGCGAATTAAACCCGTCTGCTAATGAGGATTTTGTGGTTAATGTTTTAAATTTTAAAGGTAATTTGTCTATTCAGATGTATGATGATACTACCCCTACATATTATATTTTACCTCATCGTAATGATTCAGGAGAAAAAAAACAAGCGACTGGCAAATATTACACTCCGATTATTGATGTTGGCAGGCATATTCCGGCTTTTATTATTATTAAACATAGACCGCTTGGCGACGACGCAAGTATTGTCGTCAAAGCGAAATCAGATCAAGGAGCGTCTTTTAACATAACTTGTATTAATAATATAACTAATGATTCAGTTTATAAAATGGCAAGCTTAAAAAGTTTACTTAACGAAGTTGATTTTATAGAATTTGAGGTTACGCTTGCCGATTCAAGCGATAATGGCGAGATTGAGGATTTGGAAGTAATTTATATATATCAGCCCACTGGGTTGGAAAATTCAAAATAATATGCAAAATATTGTAAACGCAATAAATTTATTAACTAAGGCAATTAAATGTGTCCGGATTATTCCTGTTATTATTGAGTGTTGTTATTATATTTCGGGAATTGTCGCGACTACAATTACAGTTGCCGGCACATATTATAAAATTTTAGGTACTACTTCGGAGGGTTGCACCATGCAAGGATGTGTACATTCAAATAATCGTTTGACTTATACCGGTGATGATGAGGCTGTTTTTACATATATTGCAAGCGGTAGCTTTGTTTGCGATACAAATAATACTATTGTTACATTTGCGCCTGCTGTTAATGGCGTTGCAATTCCTAGCGCGAGTATAGACCACAAAATTGGAACTGGCGCCGATGTTGTTGCCGCCGCTGTTGCTGGTAGAATAACATTAACTAAGGATGATTATTTTGAAATGTTTATGACTTGTGACCAAGCTGGCGCGGTTGTTACTCTCAATAAAATGATTGTTTTGTTAAATTAGAAAAATGATAGAAATTACATTTAAACAAATATTTTTAGTAATTGGTTTTTTAGGTGGTTCGTATATTAGCTTGCTTATTCATATTTATAAAAGTCAAACAAAAAAAATTGCTGCGATAGAAAAGGAGCAAAAAAATTGTCCAATTAATAAATTGTATACTCTTTTGGAAAAACTTAAAACAGATATTTGCTGGATTAAAAAAGAGATACAAAAAAAAACTTAATTTTTGGATTAAAACAAAATGAGAAATGAAAGAAAAGCAATCAAAGCCGTTTGGCGATGTATGAAATGGGGTTTTATTTTTACTTTTATTTATATGATTATTTTAATATTGTGTTTAAATTTAAAATAGGCTATAATGTTAATAACTTTATTTAATAATAAAAAATGTATGAAAATTTTTTTTCAAAAAAATCTTTTAATAATTTTAGCCGTTGTTTCAATAGGCTTTTTATCATCCTATATTTACGCTGATAGCGCCGCAGGCGTTTTGCGCGTTACTCGTGGTGGCACCGGAGTTGAAAATATTACGGAGGGTCAATTTTTAGTTGGCAAAAGCATTGATGAAATGCAAGCCACTTCGTCAATTTCAATGGATTCAGCTGGAAATGTAACAATTACAAAATCATTAAACGCGGCTGCTATTACCATAGACGCTGTTACTGACGGCGATATGCTTGTTTCCGGAAAAGTTGGCATAGGTACAACTTCGTTGCTTTATGATTTAAATGTTTCAGGCGAGCAGAGAATTGTAAGCAATGATACTTCCGGGCATTTGTTATTTATAAATGTTACGAATGAGGCTTATGGTGGTGAAATTGTCCGGATAGAGTCTGCCGCTACTAGCTCAACGCAAGGCCTTATATACATGACTTCGCCTTCTCCTGAAGTTGAATATGTTGAATCTGATCAAAGCAATGGAGACGGCAAGTGGGAAACTAGAGTCCAAAATATGGATTACCAGCTTAACTCTAGAAATGCCGAGAATGACAGTTTTGAAAGTGCTTATATTTTTCAAGCAAGAGATAATGCCTCTGGTGATAAAACAAAATTAACTTTATATCTTGATCATACTTCGGCAAATACTAATGTTTTAGTTTTTAGAAATGAAAATGCTTCTGTTAGCGCTAGGCCTGGCATTAGTTGGTATGACGGCAGTGAGGGTGATTACGAATACGCTAGAATGTCCGCAAAAATAGGTAGTGGCAGGGCTGAAAGTACTTGGTATTTACAGGTTGCTGACGCTAGTAAAAGTTTACAAGAAAGGCTTGCTGTTGACCAAAACGGTTGGTTGGGTGTTGGTACCACTTCCCCCGTCACAAGTTTAGATGTTGACGGTGGAATAAGAGCGGTTAGGGTTACCGCAGATCCTTGCGGTACTGGATATCCTGAAGGAGTTTTATTTTATAATGATACTTCTGATTATTATTGTTTTTGTGACGGTGCTGGAATAGATAAAAAAGTAAGCGATAATGCGGCATGTTTTTAAAAATTTAATTATATGAATAAAAAACAAATTGAAAAAATTGTAGCAGGCATTGCTGTTTTAGGATCTATTGTCGGCGGAACTTTTATGGTTAGCCGTGATACTCAAAAGGCTGAAATAAAAGAAATGCGGAAAAATCTTGTTGAAAAATCAGAACAGCAAACTTTAACTTATGATGAGTATTTACAGCTTATTAATGAATATAATGTTGAAGTTGAAAAAGTGAAAGAAAAAGGTAAAAATTTTGAATTGAAAAATATTAATAAAGATTTTACTATTATTGATAGGCTTAATGAAAAAATTTTAGAATAATATGAAAATTATATTGCCATTTAATGATATAGAAAAATATCCTTTAACCCAAAGATTTGGCGAAAGGTTTTTGTATGGCGGTAAAATGTGCGAACACGCTGGCATAGATTACGCAATGCCTAGATATACGCGCATTATAGCTCCATTCAACGGCGAAATAATACGGATTACGCCGGAGCGGACAACCGGCTATGGCAAGGCTGTTTATATTAAAGCTAGAGAGAGTGAGGATAGGCGTATAGCCGCTATTATGGCTCATTTAGACGATATTAGCGTTCAGGTGGGTTATAAAGTAAAAAGGGGCGATTTTCTTGGTTCAAGCGGTAATTCTGGCTTTTGGCGAGGTGTTAATGGTTATCATATACATTTTGGAATTTCTATTAATGGGAAATACATTGATCCAATGCCGTTGCTAAAAAAAGAATACGAACAAAGAGCGACATTATTTAATCAGGATGATTCCAGTATAAAATCATTTTTAGGAATGCATACAATTGAGGAGGGCGAAAGTTTATGGACGATAGCCCAAAAATATTATCAAAATGGCGGACACTTCATGGAAATTTACAAAGCAAATGAGGATATAATCAAAAATATGAATTTGATTTATCCCGGGCAGGTTATAAGAATACCAGCCTTAAAAAATTTAGGTATATGACAATTAAAGATTTTGGCGGACGTAAATTTTTGCTCTGCATTTTCATCACAATTTTGACTTTTTTATTGGTTCTCATAGGGAAGTTGCCCTCTCCCGATTATTTAAAAATTGTTTTTACAGTCATTGGATTATACACTGGTCTCAATGTGTACCAAAAATCAAAGACCGTAATAAACAAAGAACCAGTAAAAGAGTAGTTGATTTTTTTTCGAGTTGTTTATTTTTTGGCAAAATTCCTTGCAACCTCCTTGCAGGGTTTTTTGTTTGCCGGTAAGACCGGTTATTTATTCCCGGATTTCGGTTACCAAATCGGATACTTATCCACTTGACAACGGATACCGATATGGTATAATTAAGTTAAGGAGTGGATAAACTCCATTAACAAAAAAAACATATGATGAAAAGCGAAAAACAAGTTGAATTATTTCAACTTATTAAAAAAGAATTTTTTGAGGCTACCGACATGGAGGATTATGGCAATATTGATTTTGCCTTTGAGATTAATCAAAGCCAAACAAATGACAACAATTTAGTTGTTGATGTTGAGATTAAGTGGCGTGAAGTTAAGAGTTTTTTTATTAAGATTTCTGTTGATGTAAACAAAAATTTTCTTGTTTGTTCTGCCGAGGATTTTTGGGAAAAATGGACGAGTTTTGATTATAGTGTAAGAAATTTATTTTTAGTTATTTTATTTGAGGCTTTAGACGAAAATATATGATTAATTTTACTAACAAATTGGGCATTTATAAATGCGAGGGCAAAGCATTGGAGAATTATAAAAAAATGCAATGCCGTCCGGCGTATTTGCGCTATAAGCGTAAATTACGCCGTATGAGCGCGCATAATGATTTGCCTTTTGTTTCCCCAATTCCTTTTGAGGATTTTTGTAGCCTCATGATTGCGGAGCAAAGACAGGCAAGTTTATTTTAATTTTATGTCTGAAAAAAAATACAATACAGACGGCTGTTTTTCAATTATAGCCGCCACGATAGCCCACACTTTTAGAGGTCCTGATTATGGTAAGAAAAATAAATGTTTACTTGATATTAAGCTTAATTTTTTAGAAAGCAAATCTGTGTCGCTTTTTTGCGATTGTACTAATAATTTTGAGCAAACAAAATTAATTAATGAGTTTAAGCGTCAAAAAAAATTTATGATTGAACAAAATTTAAAAAAAGAAATGCAAAAAAAAGGTAAAATAATTACTGCGATATTATTAAATCGTATTTTGCAAACTGCAAAAAGCCCAGCGCGAAAAACACATAAACAATTAGCTGAAAAGTTAAATTGTAGTGTTCCAACGGTCGGACGTGCTGAATTGTTTATTTGCCATAAATTAGCCGAGAAAGTCTCGGTATTAGAAATCTTAATAAATATAAAATAATGAAATATCCAACAAGAATAACTTTAGAATTAAAAAAAGATAAAAGAACGAGAGCTTTTTTTTTGGACACTTATAGAGAATATATTGGTTTAGAAATTTTTATTAATT
>JAGLLI010000163.1 GCA_023140595.1 Candidatus Parcubacteria bacterium | reverse complement strand
CGCTTTGTTAAAAGCGGATGTAGAGCTTTTTTGTCGTTGCCATTTCCGGCTTGCGACAAATTCAAAACAATCCGCCAGCTCAAATTAGCGTAAGTCCTTGTTTTAAGCACAGCCTCAATCGCGCGCCGCATTTTGGATGCCGCCACCATCTCCATCGCCTTGGTAATTTTTTTGGTATTACTAATTGATTTTATTCTATTTTGTATATCTCTTGCTGATGCCATACAAATTTTTATTTTTCCAAATAATCTAAAGTTGATTTATAATCTTCAACTAATTTTTTAATATTCTCTTCCAACTTCTCATTAAGTTCACCTTTTTCCGAAATCTCTTGTAAAATATCTTGCCCGCTGTTTTCCGCGTATTTATTTAATCCTTCTTCAAATTCATTAATTTTGTCAACAGGCACGTTATTAAGCAAATCTGAAATTATAGCGTAAAAAATTAAAACCTGATTGGCAACTGGAACTGTTTTATATTGATCTTGCTTAAATATTTCCACCAATCTTTTGCCTCGTTCCAATTTTGCCTTTGTTTCTTCATCTAAATCAGATCCAAACTGCGCGAATGCCGCCAATTCGCGATATTGCGCGGCTTCCAATCTCATTTTTCCTGCAACATTTTTCATTGCTTTAATTTGCGCCGCCGAACCAACGCGGGAAACCGACAAGCCGGCGTTTACGGCAGGACGATTGCCTTGATAAAATAAATCCGGTTCCAAATAAATCTGTCCATCTGTAATTGATATAACATTTGTCGGAATATACGCGGACACATCGCCTGCCTGCGTTTCAATAATAGGAAGCGCCGTTATTGATCCGCCGCCATGCTCTTTATTCAAATTACAAGACCTTTCCAATAATCTTGAATGCAAATAAAAAACATCTCCGGGATAAGCTTCTCTTCCGGGCGGTCGTTTCAATAATAATGAAATTTCCCTGTAAGCAACAGCGTGCTTGCTTAAATCATCATAAACAATCAAAACATCCTCGCCTTTATCTAAAAAATATTCAGCCATTGCGCATCCGGCGTAAGGCGCGATATAGGCAAGCGATGCCGGATCAGACGCGCCAGCCAACACAATCGTAGTATATTCCATTGCTCCATACTTTTCCAGTTTAGCCGCGATATTCGCCACCTTTGATTCTTTCTGCCCAATCGCGACATAAATACATTTCATATTTTGCCCTTTTTGATTGATTATTGCGTCAATCGCAATGGCTGTTTTTCCAATCTGCCTATCGCCGATAATCAACTCCCTTTGCCCGCGCCCTATCGGAATCATTGCGTCAACCGCTTTTATTCCCGTCTGCACCGGCTTACTTACTGATTCACGCGCTATTACTCCGGGAGCGATTTTTTCTATTGGATAAAATTTATCAGCCAATATTTCACCTTTTCCGTCTAACGGCGCGCCCATCGGATTAACCACCCTGCCAACTACGCTATTTCCAACAGGAACTTCTAGGATCCTTTTCAATGACCGAACTTCATCACCTTCTTTTATTCCAAAAAAATCTCCCAAAATAATAGCTCCAACGCTATTTTCCTCCAAATTAAGCGCTACACCATAAACTTTTTTCTTACCGGATGAAAATTCTAACATTTCCGACATCATTACATCGGAAAGCCCGGAAATCTGGGCGATTCCATCTCCAATTTTAATAACCTTGCCGACTGTTTGCTCTTTAATTTCATGCTTAAAACCGGCAATCTGCTGTTTTAATTGTTCCACAATAAAATCTTTTGTATTACTCATATTTTTTGCGTATATCTATTGACTTAAATTATAATTTATGTTAAAATTTTTTTAAATAAACCTGTACCCTATAAAAAGGAGGGAAAAAATGCCAAATATTTTGATTGATAAAAAACTCACAGAAGAAGTGGAAAAATATCTGAAAAAAATAGATCCAGATCTAATTAAACATTTGAACGAATTTTTTTTGGGATCCGCAATAAAAGAGTCTGCCGAAAGACTCGGGCTGGAAATAAAACGAATGACAACGTACGAAAACGGAGAATACGTTGGGGCATACGTTGATTATTCAGTCAAATAATAAATTAAACCCACCGTATAACTCAAAACGAATTATGCGGTGTTTTTATTTCACCATCTCCCTCTTCAACTCTTCCAATTTCATTCTCAAACTCCCATCCAAAATTTTATCTTCAAATTTAATGATCACTCCTCCTAAAATATTTTTATTTATTTTCTGATTTAAAATAACTTTTTCAGCTCCTGATGATTCAGTAATATAATTATTTAATAATTTAATAATTTTATTATCCAGCTCTTTAGCGCTTACAACTTCTGCTTCAATAATTCCCTGCTCAGTATTCCATATTTTTTTAAATTCTTTAGCTATTTTTTCGGCTTTTGTAATATCATTATTTTGCGTTAAAATACTAAAAAAATTATTTATAACATCTTTAATTTGGCTGTTATTTTTATCCTTAACAACTTGGTATAAGCTTTCCGCGTATTGTTTTGCAGTAATTTTCATATTTATTTTTTAACCATTCTCTTAATTAGCGCCCCATCTTTCTTGCTATCAACTTTCTCCTCTAAAATCTTTTCCAAAGAAACAACAACTAAATCAGCAACTTCTCTCTTGATTTCTTTTAATGTTTTAGCTTTTTCAGTCTGCATCTTCTCTTTTTCTTTATTAATAATCTGCCCTATTTCAGTTCTGGCTTTTTTTATTAATTCTTCTCTTTTTTCTTCAGCCACAACATTCGCTTTTTCCATAATAATATTTGCTTCCTTTTTTGCTTTGCCAATTGCCTTATTATATTCTTCATCTGTTTTGCTTAATTTCTCCTCTATTTTTTTCGCGTCATCAACACTTTTTTCAATTTTTTTAGTCCTGTCACCCATAACTTTAAGCA
>JAGLLI010000162.1 GCA_023140595.1 Candidatus Parcubacteria bacterium | reverse complement strand
AGTTTTATATCAATATGAAATGTTTCAATTAGGTTTTCCATAAAAAAGAATTATGAATAATTATTTTATCTGCAGGTGATTAAATTAATAACCGCCCGCGCATAAAACAATTTTATTTTATACCAAAAGCAATAACTAAAGCGTAAATAGCAATAGCTTCGGCAAAAGCTGATGCCAAAAGCATGGGCACTAAAATCTTGCCGGCTGCTTCAGGATTTCTGCCAATCGCTTCCATTGCCTTGGCACCAATCATACCGATACCGATAGCAGGCGCTATTGAACCGATACTAATTGCCAAAGCTTTAGCTAACATAACATTTTCCATAGATTTTTAATAATTTAAGTTATTTAAATAATATTTTAAAAATTAATGTTCTTCTAAACTTGTATTCATTGTTAAGTATGCCAATATTAACATAGCAAATATTAACGCTTGAATCAAGCCCACAATTATTTCCAAAAACATAAACGGTATAGGCAAGCCAAAAGCTAAAATAGCTGACATTGATGCCAATAAGACTTCTCCGGCAAATATATTTCCAAATAAACGAAAAGAGAGACTGGCTACTTTGGCCGCCTCCCCTACTATCTCAATCAAACCGACAAATGCTTTAATCGGATTAACTATAATAATTGCTGGGTCTTTCATAATTTTACTGGGTATTTCCAAAAATGCCTTAATATTTACAAATTTATTAAAATAATTCCACAAACCAAGCGCCACAACGCCGAATATGTGGCTTGCCACAACGCCGATTATCGCCAAAGCCAATGTGGTATTCAAATCCGCGGTGCCTCCGCGAAAATAAGGCACGAAAACTTTATGTCCATGCTCCGACACAACCTGCCCTACGGATCCTACGCCCGGAAGCAAACCCATCCAATTTGATAATAATATAAATATAAAAAAAGAAAAAACCAGAGGAAAAAATTTCAATGACCTATTGCGGGATCCTGTAATGGAATCAAAAATTTCTAAAAACTTTTCTATTATCATTTCAAAAATATTCTGAATTCCTTTTGGTATTGACTTGACGCGGAATTTTAAAGACAGGCTTATTGCTAACACTATTAGAACAACTAACCAGGAATTCATCAATGAATTAGTAATATAAAAATCGCCAAAATTAAAAATCGGCTCAGCAAAAAGGGTATGTTCGTGAACAATTTCTTCGTGAACTTCAGCTAAATTATGAGTTTCATTTTGATTAGACATAAATAGTTAACTATTTATATTTTCTATTTTTTTATATTCTTCTTTAACATTTTTAATTAGCCCAAACATTGAAATCAAAAAAGCAAATCCAATAGATGCTAAAAATAACCAAGGTTCTGTTTCATATCTATTATCCAACCATTTTCCAATAAATGCTCCCGCTATTACCGGAACAACTATCCAGCCTGAAAATTTAGCGAACAAAATCAATGCTGGCTGACACCATGCCTGTTTTGAATTATTTTCAAATGATTTATTGCCATCCTCCATATTTTAAAAAAATAAACAAGGACATTATTGCCCTTGATAAAATTTAAAAAATAAAGTGCGTATAACTTACTTCTATTATTTTATAAATTTCTTAAAAAGTCAAGCAACTAT
>JAGLLI010000161.1 GCA_023140595.1 Candidatus Parcubacteria bacterium | reverse complement strand
GGCAACGAAACATTTGTCCGCAATTTAGGACGTGAACATTATCCAAGGTTTCATATGTATATAAAAGAAGATAAAGAAAAAATCAAATTCAGTTTGCATTTAGATCAAAAGAAAACCAGCTATTCCGGAGCGCATGCCCATAGCGCTGAATACGGCGGAGAAGTTGTTAAAACAGAAATTGAGCGCTTAAAAAATATGTTGAGGAAAATAAAAAACCAGCAGAGCAGTTAAAGTTTAACTGATGCTGGTTTGGATTTATGTTAACGTCGTGGACTTACAAATTCAGAATAAGTAGCATGGATGTAACTATAAAAGCTATTTCCGCCACAAGTGGTTTAAAAATCTCTGTTTTTGATATTTGCAATTTTTTTGCAACTGCGAATACAGCTAGAATCATAATCGTAGTTTGAGGTATGGCAGTAGCTATAATCGCAATTTCAGCATTAGGCTTAGCCATAACCGTAAACACAGCAGTAGCCCAAGCCACAGCCGCACCGAAAGTTCCAACAAAAGCCGCACTGAAAATCGCAAGCGCAATCGGCCATGGAGCCACAGCCGCAATCAAAATTATAGCAAAGCTAGCGGCCGCAAATGCGTTTAAAGCATTTGTTTGTTGTTGAAATTGAATAACAAGCAGAAATACAACAACAGGTAAAATAGCCATTACAATTCCCCACTGAATTAATTTTTTCATTTTTCACTCCTTTCCTTTTTAAAGGTTCAATAAATTGATTTATTACCTCAAATTATTTAAAATTTAAGTAATTTTAAGCAATAAATTAATATAGCATAGTTTAATAAAAAATGCAACCATCAGAAGAAATAAAATCAAGATTGGATATTGTGGATGTTATTCGCGAATACATTCAGCTTCAGGCTGCCGGCGTGAATTTTCGCGCCAAGTGTCCGTTTCATCGGGAGAAAACCCCTTCTTTTGTCGTGAGTCCGGAAAAACAAATTTATCATTGCTTTGGCTGTGGCGAGGGCGGGGATATATTTTCCTTTGTAATGAAAATGGAGGGCATAGAGTTTGTTGAAGCACTGCGCCTGTTGGCGCCCAAGGCAGGAGTAGCTTTGAAAAAACAAAATCCTGAAGCCGCATCAAAGCGAAATAAGATTTTAGATATGCTGGATTTGTCTCGCCGCTATTATCACAAAATATTTTTAGGAGAAGCAAGCGCGCGCAATGCCAGAGAGTATATTAAAAAGCGCGCTTTAAGCGCGGATACGATAGAAGAGTGGCAAATTGGCTACAGTCTGGATTCATGGGATACGGTCGGTAAATTGCTAAGGGCGAAAGGCTATAAAGAAAATGAAATATTTGTTGCCGGATTAATTGTTAAAAGCAATAAGAGCAATAGATTTTATGATAGATTTCGAGGACGGATAATGTTTCCAATTAACGATGTTAACGGCAATACTGTGGCTTTTTCCGCTCGTATCAGCCCGGAAAAAGAGGCTGTTGAAAAAATGGGAAAATATATAAACAGTCCGCAAACGCCGGTGTATGATAAAAGTAAAATATTATTCGGATTGGACAAGGCAAAATTGGAGATTAAAAAAGAAGATTTGGCAATAGTGGTTGAGGGGCAAATGGACG
>JAGLLI010000160.1 GCA_023140595.1 Candidatus Parcubacteria bacterium | reverse complement strand
TTATGCCTTTTTCATCGTTAAAAATTTCCACCACTGTTCCCATTAATCTGGGGATGCCAATTCCATAGGAACCCATATACACAACCCTTTCTCGCCCTTTTTTATCTTTATAAGTAAGCCCCAGCGCTTTTGAATATTTTTCGCCTAATGTGTAAATATCTCCCACTTCAATTGATTTTGCTTCCCTAAATTTTAATTCTTCTTTTTTAAGATTAAAATCAATAAAAATTTCTTCAGAATAATCATCTTTGTTAATCGCGATTTTTTTGTCTTTATCATATAGAATAACATCCTCGCCGGCATTGGAAATTGTTTGAAACTCAAAAGAATATTTTGAAAACGACCCGCCTGAAGACATTGTTAAATATGTTTTATCACCGATTCCAACGCGATTAAATATCTTCATATACACGCTCTTCATCTTTTCGTAAAATTTATCATGCTCTTCTTTATTTAATGAAAAATCATACAAATCTTTCATAATAAATTCCCTGCCTCGCATTATTCCAGATTTTGCCCGAAGTTCATTCCTGAATTTTGTTTGAAATTGATAAGCATAAACCGGCAAATCTTTATAGGATAAAATATAATTTTTCATTATATTTGTTAAAGGCTCTTCGTGCGTAAAAGCCAAGCCCAATTCCGCGCCGTTTTTTAAATTCGTGCGAAACCAATCATCCACTTTTTTCTCATCCCAGCGATCAGTTTTCTCCCAAATATCTTTTTGCTGCAAAGTAGTCATTTTCAACTCAAAAGCGCCGATATTGTTTAATTCTTCCCTGATAATATCTTTAATTTTTTCAATTACCCTTAAACCCAAAGGTAAAAAAGTATAAACACCTGCCATTTCCTTGTGTACAAAACCTGCGCGAATAAGCAACTGCGCGTTTTTTGAAGTTTCATCAGCAGAAATTGACTTTCTGGTTTTTGTAAATAATTTTGATTGTTTCATAAAAAATAGCTGTGCAAATTTTTTGAACACTTAAATAATTATCTAATCTATATAATACATTATTTATATATGTTTTGTCAAAAAAAATAAAAACCCCGGCTCAATATAAATCAAGCCGGGGCATTAAACAAAAACGAAAAATCTTTTTATTCTTTTTGTATCGTAGGCGGTAATGGCGCTGTCACAATTTCGTATTCTCCGTCGCCACTAATTGCGACATTAAACCGTGAAGGACAATCAGGAGGCAATAAATAAGCCTTTCCACTACTTTCTAATCCCTCCTTTTGTATCATGCAAAAATATGGATTTTCAATTTTATTATAAATAACACCTAGTTCTGCATCTCCAATTGTTAAAAGTGTTCCCTCGTTTTCGAAAAAATCATAATCACCCTCCATTACTATTCCAAGGCCTACCCCTACACAGAACGCTATACTCAACAATACAACTATTTGCCAACTTTTTATTTCTTTTTTCTCAACCATAATTTCCTCCTTTTTGCCTAATCTAAAAAGTTATTTTTTTCTTGTTTTTTTATTTAGTTTTAAAGATACTTAAACGCCCTTGTTTAATTTTCAATAATAGCATACTATTTAAAACCTGTCAAATGGCATTGATATTTTTTAGCTAATCTTAAACAAAAATACATCATAAATCAAATCATTTCCTCCCAAACTTCTCCCACAAAACCAACACAGGGCTTGCCAAAAATATTGACGAATAAGTTCCGATTAGGACGCCGATTGACAGAGCCAAAACAAAATCGCGGATTGTGTCGCCACCGAAAAATAAGATTGATAGCAAAACCAATAAAGTAGTTAAAGAGGTGTTAATGGATCGCTTGATAGTTTGGTTAACGCTTGTGTTAACTGTGCCTTCAAAATCCTCTTCGCTCTTTGGCAGATTTTCCCTAACTCTATCAAAAACCACAATTGTGTCATTAACGCTATAGCCCAAAATCATAAGCATTGCCGCGACAAACGCCGTATTTAATTCAACATTCAAGTACTGCCCCAGACACGCAAAAATGCCAAAAGTTATAATTAAATCGTGGAATAAAGCGATAATGGCTGACACCCCGTATTTCCATGATTCAACCGGTTTGGAAACTTTGCGAAAAGTCCATGCGATAAATAGAACAATCGCAAGCAGGACAATAATAGCGGCAGACAATGATTTGCTTTTTAGCTCTTGCCCGATTGTCGGACCAACCGCGTCAAAGCGAAGCTCTTCAATATTTTTAAAGCCTGTTGTTTCTTCTTCAATCCCCTCTTCCATTCCAATATTATCAAGCCTGCGCAAAACTTCCTGATGTTTTTCCTCGCTTGTTTCCTGAAATCTTAAAACAACATTTTGCTCGTCAACCGGCTGGACAATCAAGCTGCCTAATTCCAAATCAGCCACTGACTGTTGAATATAATTTACCGCCGGTCTTTCATTTAAAAATCTAAGCTCCAAAAGGCTGCCGCCGGTAAAATCAATGCCGAAATTCAAGCCCCAAGCAAGAAGCGCGATAATTGAAGCAATGACTAAGCCGCCTGAAAAGCTAAGCCAAATTTTTCTTTTTTGAATAATATTAATCATAAAATTTAAATAATTAGGATTATTGAATTATTAATTCTCAATTTTAATTCCACTGCCAAACAGCCATATTCTTTTTTCCAGCCATTCTGGCTTGAAAAGCCGCAACAAATTTCTGGTAATCACGATTGCGGAAAACATTGACACTAAAATACCTAGTCCCAAAGTAATTGCAAAACCCTTTACTATGCTGGTTGAAAACCAAATCAAAATCAAGCAGGTAAGCAAAGTGGAAACATTGCCGTCGCGGATTGACGGCCATGCGCGCACAAAAGAATTTTCAATCGCCATACTTAATGGCCGTCTCGCGCGCAATTCTTCTTTTAGACGCTCAAAAATAAGCACATTCGCGTCAACCGCCATGCCGATTGAAAGGATAAATCCTGCCATGCCCGATAAGGTTAAAGTTATTGACAAAAGCTTAAATATCGCCAAAACCAACAAACCGTAAATCGCCAATGACACAACCGCAAAAATTCCAGGCAGACGATAATAAAAAATCATAAAAATAGCCACTAATATTAATCCGATTAAACCTGCTTTCAAGCTTGATTCCAGATAAATTTGACCAAGACTGGCTCCAACCGTTTGCTGGCTGATAAGATCAATCGGAACAGGCAAGGCGCCGGCATTAAGCCTTTGAACCAATAATTTAGCTTCCTGAATATTAAATTTGCCTGATATAACCGCTTTGCCTCCGACAATTTTTTCATTAACATTTGGCGCGCTAATCACTTCACCGTCTAAAAATATCGCAACAGGCTTGCCAACGTTTCTTTCGGTAATATCCTCAAACAAATCAGAACCTTCACTATCAAATTCCAAACTGACAACAGGCGTATTGTCATTAGGATCAAACTGCACTGCGGCGCGCTCTAAATGTTTTCCGGTCAATTCGGTTAATTTCCATTCTTTTTGCTCCCCGATTATATCTCTTTCAGTTAAAACGCGAACAAACAAACGTCTTACTTTGTATTCATAAATATCCCTTTCCGCTTGTTTATAAATTAAATGATAGCCAAACTGCGTTTCCACCACATAAGAAATCGTCCCGACCTCTTGATCAAAAACAGTATCTTCAAAAGGCTTTACCATGGCGCTTTTGGCAAACCAGCCCAAATCTCCGGCGCGAGTATCCGCTCCGGGTTCTGTGGAATGTTCTTTTATTAAATCAGCAAAATTTTCAGGAGTGGCTTGCGTTTTTATTTCTTTGATTTTCGCGTAAGCCTCTTCTTTGCTTAAACCGTTTTCGCAATTCTCAACCTCATTATGGCAAAGCAGTAAATGCGAAGCCTTAACTTCTTTTTCCACTTCGCTTTCTTCAAAGGGATTAACGCGCAAGCGCTTATCTTCCAATTTTAAAATATCATAACCCTGCTCTTCTTCTACCAAATCCTCGCTTATTTGCCCGATTTCAAAATCTTTGATTTTAGTGATAATCTGCGGCGCTTCATTTTCCGTTATCCAGCCCAAATCTCCGCCAGCCTCTTTGGTGTTTTGATCATCGCTATATTCTTTTGCCAAAGCGTCAAAATCTCCGCCTGACAACAGCTTGCCTAAAACCTCTTCCGCTCTTTTTTCCGCATCCGTATTATATTCCGCCATTGTATTTTGCTCTTCTTCACTTAACTCGCGAATCTCTTGTGTTTCTTCTTTAAATTCAAGCAAAGGAGTTTCTCCAATCATCGCAATTGCCTCGTTCACGTCTTTAACGCCTGCCAATTCCACAATAACGCGATAATTACCACCCGAAAGGCTGGTTTGCACTAATGGCTCGCTTACGCCAAAAACGTTAACTCTTCTTTCAATTACATCCCTTACCCCTTCCAAGGCATCCGACCTGTCGCTATCCGGAATTTCCGACATATTAGCCTCATAAACAAGATGGCTGCCGCCTTGCAAATCAAGCCCCAAGCGAAAAGGGATTTCATTTGTCTTTGGCAACTTAATCGTTCCGTTGGTTTTCCAGGCAATGTAATCGGTTCCTTTATTATAATAATTACCAGCATCCACAAGACCGCCAATGAAAACCAATAATAATATAAACAAAAATACCTGCCAGACTTTGCCTCTGGCAGAAGGCTTAAAAATTTTTTCCGCTAAACTAGGCATAAAATAAACATTAAATAATTTAATAAAAACAATAATACCCATAGCTTAGGTATTATTAACAACTATGATTATTTTAAACTAATATTAAATAAATTGCAATATTGACAAAATTTGGGAAATGTGATATACAGAATATATTATTTGGTCATTGATAAAAGAATAAAAAATATTAATCATTTTAACGCATAAAAAAAGGGGGAATTATGGAAAATGAAGATAGAAATATTGGTATTTTATTGTGTGTACTGGTTATAGTGTTTGCCGTAATGATTCCATTGTGGCATTTGTTTTCATTTAATAAAAGCATCACTGATGCTGAAAAGAAAGGGCCAATAACCGAGCTCAACTGTTTTTATGAGGTTAAAGAAAATGGTATATCCTCTGAAGATGGGGTCTTGATTATTAATTCCATAAACATTAATCCCGTAGGCGAAAACAAACATCAAATAATTGTATTTGATAAATCGCCTCAACAAATTATCGAATTAAACCATAAATCCTTGACATTCATTGTAAAGACACATAACATGGACAAACATATATGTATAAATGATTATTTTTACTGCTTGGAAAATGAATGGGTTGAGTTTATGAAATTTATTCAAAAAGAAACTCGTCCGGTAGGAGCCGCATTGCCACCAGTCCATGGGTTGTCTTACGACCGATATTACTTTTAAAAAATAGGAAGTAAAATTTAAAAAACAAAAAGGCTTCTTTCTGCGAAAAAACGAATCGTAAGAAAGAAGCTTTTTTTCTTTTACCGCAATACAAAAATTCAAGCCCCGCAGCATTTTTTATATTTCTTCCCGCTCCCGCATGGGCAAGGGTCATTTCGCCCGACTTTTTCTCCACTTTCATTTCTAACCTTTGCCTGCGGTTCGGAAAAAACGCTTGCGCTGTTATTGTTTTTATTGCCGCCTCCGCCGAATCCGGAAAAAGAAGAAGTGCTGCCATTGGCGGTTTTAGCCGGAGCGCTGAAATTTTTTGCCAAATCCATAAGACTGGGGGCGTTAAATTGGCGAGTGATTGCTTCTTGCTGGGCATTGCCGACTTTATATATGGAATAAACAGTTTCTTTGCTGATTAAATTATTAAGTTCATTATAGAGGCGATAAGCCTCTTTTTTGTATTCCACAAGAGGATCGCGCTGTCCATAGCCCCTAAGTCCGATACCCTGCCGAACGCTTGACATTGCCTCTAAATGCTCAACCCAAAGCGCGTCAATTGAGCGAATTAAAATCGATTTTTCTAATCTGTCCCATTCAATGCCCAGTTCTTTTGCCATATCCGCCATTTCTTTATATTTTCTTTCAGCCATCGCAACTAAATGCTCAATTATCGCCGTACGAGCCTTAACTTTATCAAGCTTATCACTGTCTTTTGTAAACTTGCCAATATCGCGCTTTAAACTTTCCTCCACCGGAAAAATAGTAGATATAACCTGCGAAATTTCATCTAAATTCCAATCCTTAATATATTCCGCGGCAGTATGAAAACTAACCACCTGCTCAATCTCGTTTTCAATATTATCCAAAATAATTTCCGAAAGAGAATTATATTGTTTCTTGCTGTTTTGAATATCTGACGGCTTTTTAGCTTCCTCTGATTCCGATAACAGCAATATCTGTTTTCTTTTTCTATATATTGCCTCTCTGTGTTTATTGATTACATCATCATATTCAACCAAATGTTTTCTGATATCAAAATTATTTCCTTCAACTTTTTTTTGCGCCGATTCAATGGAACGGGAAATCAAACGATTCTCAATCGGCATATCCTCGGGAACATTTAAAGTGGTCATAATATTTTTCATGCGATCCCCGCCAAATATCCGCATTAAATCATCTTCCATGGAAACATAAAACCGCGAAGAACCTGCATCGCCTTGCCGTCCGGCGCGCCCTCTAAGCTGATTGTCAATCCGACGAGATTCATGTCTTTCCGTACCAATCACATGCAACCCGCCCGCCTTAATAACTTTCTCATGTTCCTTTTGCCATTCTGTGTATTCAGGCATATTCTTTTTAGGTTCTACTCCCCCAAGAACAATATCAACTCCCCTGCCCGCCATATTGGTTGCAAGCGTAATTG
>JAGLLI010000016.1 GCA_023140595.1 Candidatus Parcubacteria bacterium | reverse complement strand
GCTAAATTAAAATTAAATTTTTTTCTTAAATATTCAATTTCTGTTTTTCTGGCGTTTGCTATATCAATCCAAGTAACTTCCCCGCCCGGAGTCGCGGGGTTATCAATAATTATTTTTTGAATATTTTTAGAGATTATTTTTTTTTGCGTCATGTTTATAAGTAGCTAATATTAATTATACATATTATAACACAGAATTTGATTTTTTAGAAATTTTCTTTAATATTTTTTGGAGCAAGCAAAAATTGACTTTTTCCTAAAAGCCTGTTAATATAACCCCAAAAGCGACAATTTTTATAGATTATTCGGAGGGGTTGTTTTTTTTGTTTGGTCTTTGAAAATATAAAATAAAGATGAAATATAACTGTTTATGATTTCATTTATGAGTTTAGGGGAAACATTGGAAGAAAAATTAAAAGAAGCGGAGTTATTTGTTGAATTGCTTGAATTGCATAAATCTGAATTTAAAGCTCCGTTTGGTGTTCAAGTTAATGTGTCTTGTCCTAATATCAAGCATTTCACAAAAGGCATGACAAATGATTCACCGGCTATTCTTGAAAAATTT
The DNA here is from genome assembly GCA_023140595.1 of Candidatus Parcubacteria bacterium. GTDB lineage: Bacteria > Patescibacteriota > Patescibacteriia > Patescibacteriales > UBA12075 > JAGLYP01. The sequence continues at coordinate 2,049 of JAGLLI010000016.1, read as the reverse complement.
CAACCATTAAATATTCCAGTTGATTTGAAAATTGGAGTAGCTGACGCTATTGTTGTCGGTATTGATTTTATCAAAGAAATTGAGGCTTCAAGGCTTTGCGACTGTTTAACTTGTTCAAACACAATTCCTTGGGGAAAAATTCCTGATCAAATTGATTGGAAAAAATTGTTTGGAAGCAATGTATCACCATTGAAACATTTGGGCGGAGGCGGTCTCTCTGGAAAACCGTTAAAGCCAATCGTATTGAATTGGTTAAAAGAAGTTCGGCAGGCAGGCATAAATATGCCGATTAAGGCTGGAGGCGGAATACTTAATAGCAGAGATGCTATAGATTTTATGAATGCCGATGCCTCGGCTTTAGAGATTGGATGTGCTTCAATTTTGCGTCCTTGGAGAGTGCGTGACATAATACAAACTGTTAATAATTATTAGGGAGGGCACAGGAGTTTTTATTAAAGTAAATTCAATTCTCAGGGCTCTTGGTTATAGCCTGATTACTCGTTTGCATGATGTTGGCTTAAAAGTTTTTGGAGATTTGAAACTTATTGATATACCCAATACGATGAGTACGGATGCGGAATTTCTTCAAGAATTTCGACCTCCTGAAATTTTGACAGTCATGAGCTGTGCTGGAATTGACGGAATGCATGCGGTTCAAAAAATAATCGGAAAAAATTGTGAAGTTTTAGGTGTTACGATTTTAACCAGTTTAAACGAGGAAGAATGTCAGGGGATTTTTACTTGTTCAACCAAAGCCGGTGTTTTGCGATTTGCCAGAATGGCACAGCTTGCCGGACTTGGCGGTTTAATTCTCTCACCGAAAGAAGTGGATATTATTAAAAATCGGTTTGAATTAACACTCAGTTTAAACACTCCTGGCATTCGTCCTGAATGGTCATTGGTTGAAGGAGATGATCAAAGCCGTGTTTTAACTCCGTCAAAAGCGATTCAAAATGGCGCCGAACGCATTGTGCTAGGGCGGCCTATTACCGGTTCTGATAATCCACGTGATGCGGTCTTGCGGACATTGGATGAAATAAATGTCGGTCTGGAAATAGTAATATAGCTTTTTGGAGGTGAATAATGAATATTCTAAAAATGAACGAAAGTGATGTTCTGTCGCTTAACCCTGATGATGTAAGCGATATTTTGATAGCGAAAGAAATTATTCATATGGCTAAAGTTTTGAATGCTTTTTGGTCATATAATTATTTGGCGGCAGAAAATGGCATACCCGGAAAACATGCTCTTTTAAAATCAGGATTACATAGTGATGGATTTTTTATTTCGCGAATATTCCTTAAGAATTTGAATGTAAGGAAAATTATTGCAAATCAATTGGTTCTTCATTTTAATCGTTTAGGGATAGCAAAGCCAGACAGGGTAGTTGGTATTCCCAAGGGCGCGACTGAACTTAGAAAAGAAGTTGCGTCTATTATGGATGTCAATCTCGCTGAAATGCAAAAGGTTGATGGGCAAATAATTCTTACGAGTAGTATGGAAAAAGAAAGCCTATTGCTTATTGAGGATTTCTGCACTAGAGGAACCGGTTTTACTGAAGCGGTTCTGGATATAAACGAACGTAACCCAGAAGTAAATATTTTACCATATGAGTTGGTTGTAATTAATCGTGGCGGGCTTACAGAAATTAATGTGCCGGATGTTGGAAAATTTAAAATTGTTGCCGCTGCGAATCACAGAATAAACGATTGGAAAGAAGAAGATTGCTATCTGTGCAATAAATATCGGTCTATTCCAATTAAACCTAAAGAAACCGATAAAAATTGGAAAAATATCACTACTTCACAAAGTTAATTTAACAAAAGGGGAGATGCGCAAAAAAGCGTCATCGCCCCTTTTTTATTTGTTTAAATTTTAAAACATTGATATAATAAAAATATATAAATATAACTAATTTTTTAAATTAAAATGTATGTGTAAAAAAATATTTCTTTGGATTTTACTATTTGTTTTTTTAATTCCGTTAAGCCAAATAAAAGCTGATGGCTGTTTTATACCCATGGATTATCAAGACGGGGATATATATGA
>JAGLLI010000159.1 GCA_023140595.1 Candidatus Parcubacteria bacterium | reverse complement strand
ATATAAAACAAATCCCAATAGCCGAAGCAAATTTTATAGGCGAAGATGATGACAATGACGGTTTATCCAATGAAATTGAAGACAGTATTGGAACTGATAAAAATAATTCCGATTCTGACAATGATGGATATAATGATAAAACTGAAATACTGAATAATCATAATCCTCTCAACAATGAATCTTTGACAACAAACACTGGGCTGCAAGAAAAATTATCCGGATTAATATTAATGCAAATAGAACAAAACGGCGAAGCTTGGTATGTTAATCCTGGTGATTTAAAAAGATATTATCTTGGCAAACCGTTAGACGCGTTCAATCTGATGCGCAATCTCGGACTGGGAATCACAAATAAAAATATAGCAAAAATTGAAGAATACAAAATCAACCAAGAATATACAACTGAAAATATTATAAAAAAATTTACAAATTTGATAAAAGACTCAAATAACATAAGAAAATATACAGACTCTGATTATAATTTTAATTTTGATTATCCTAATGATTGGAAAATTAAAAAATATGAAAATCAGCCTTATATCACTCAAATAACAGATTCTGAAAGAGATTATATTATAGAAAAAAAAGGAGTAATTTCTTTAAATTATTTTAAAATTTCAAATAACATAAACACAGATGTTGATACTTTTAGGGTTGCCGCAAAAGGCAAATCAACCGTATTAAGCGATGAAAAAAAGAATATAAACGACAAAGAAGCTTATGAAAATTCTTATGAACATCTTTTGGCATACGAAAAAACAACCACAATTCAAATAGATTCTGATGAATTTATACAAATTACTTTAGCTACCGCAAAGCATAATAATGATTATTATATTAATATATATAATAATCTATTAAAAAGCATTCAATTTACAGCGCAACAATAAAACTATTTTAAAAAATCAATATCTTGACCCCGAATGCCTTCCTTTTTTTATGGCTTTCTCATCCGCTAAAAAATTCATAGCCAGGGACGCCATTGCGGCGAAAAGAAAAGTCCATTCCAGACTTACAAAAGAAATTAAAATCAAAACAAAAACTAGCATTAGTCCTTTGCCGAATTGAATCGCCATTTCATGAATTACAGTAAATTCATCCACAAAATGCCCTTGATCCGCGGCTTTTTCATAAGTTAAAGCGTCAAAAGGCGTGCGCGCAAAAATTTTGGTTAAACTATGAAAAGTTGACACAACAAAAATCTGAAAAGCAGTTAAAACGAATATTTTTATAAACCAGCCAAAAGCATATAGCGCGCTTCCCCAATGAATCATCTTGCGCTTGCCGCCTTTATCTGCGAATTTGCCCATAAACAACTGTAAAACAATTGACACCAAAACCACCAATGACGTTATTGCCCCAACTTCCAAATAATTTCCTTTTAACACTTCAAATATAAATATCGGCCAAATCACAATTCCGACAGCGGCTTCCGCTCCATCTCCCAAAAACGCCAAAACAGCTTTTCTTCTTTTTTTGGAAAAAAATTCTTGCCATGTTTCCGAGTATGTCCAACTAAAGCGTTCTTTGGTTCTTGGTAAATACATGAAAGGAATTAAAGCGCTTAAATAACAAATTATCGCTATTATAAACAAAACATCATAATTATATTTCATTAAAATCAGACCGGCTAAAATCGGTCCAATCGCGCCCAAAAAAGCAGTTGTCGCTTCCATTAAACTGAGCTGTTTGGCGCGATTTTTTTTATTCATAAATTTTGCCATATCCGTATGAACCGGAGTCCAATACATAATTCTGTGTATGGTTAATAAAAATAAAGAAACAGCCAATAGCAAAAAAATATTTTGCTTATCAACAGCATTGAAATCAATAAATACTTTTAATTTAGAAAGCAGATAAAACGAAAAATAATACATCGCGCCAAACACTAATGTAATTCTGAGAGCCCGCCTTAAGCCAATCAAATTAAGAAACTTGCAGCCCCAAGCCACTGACAAGCCATAAGCAAAATGGCCTATTAAGTAGTAAATAATTACATATTTGACGTTAAAATCAAACAATTCATACAAAAAAATCGGCAAAAATATCCCAAGCAGGTTGGTTGCGGTTCGCAAAATCATGCGCCCTGAATACAAGGCCATAAAGCCGTTATTCAGTTTTCCGTGAAAATAATTTAGCATAATAATAATATTATTTTTTGTGCGTGATAAAATTCATAGCGAGTGACGCAATCGCCGCCAAAAGAAAAGTCCACTCAATACTGAAAAAATTAATTAAAATTAAAATCAAGCAAAGCATTATGGCTTTTCCAAAATAAACCGCCATTTCATGGATTACCGTATATTCATCAACATAATGCCCTTCGCTTGCGGCATTTTCATAAGTGATAACATCAAAAGAAGTGCGGGAAAAAACCCTCATTAAACTGTGAAAAGTGGA
>JAGLLI010000158.1 GCA_023140595.1 Candidatus Parcubacteria bacterium | reverse complement strand
TTTAGGCTCCTCCAATGTCTTTAACAGCGCATTAGCCGCGGACAAACTTAAACTATCAGCATGCTTAATAATTCCAACCTTGTAACCACCCATAAAAGAGCTTAAACTTAAAGAATATATAAAATCCCTGACTTGCTCAATTGAAATATTTTTTTTGTCTTTGGCTTTCTTAATAATATGAAAATCGCCGTGTATCTCGCTGATTTCAGCTTGTCCCGAATTATTTTGCTTAGAATTCTTAAACTGGCGGCAAGACGAACATTGTCCGCATGGAAGCTTTTTATCAGCGCTTTCAGCTTTGCATAATAAAATTTTAGCGAAAACTTTTGCTAGGGTTGTTTTGCCCAAATTATCAGGTCCGCTGAAAATATAAGCGCCTGAAACATGCCTATTGTTAACGCATTTTTCCAAATATCCGGTTATATGCCTATTGCCAACCAATGGCCAATCAAATGTAAAATCAGTATTATTCATCTGATTTTATTATATCATTGCTGTTTTTGTTTTGCAAATGAAAATATTCACAGCCCATCATAACCAAACCGCCATTATATATTTAACACGCCAATCGTTAAAAAGAACGCGCCGCGGCGCGTTCCTACGCGTTTTTTAACAACCCTATTTCTTCCAATCCTCAATAATAATCCTCTTGCCTGTTTTTTTTGCGCCATAAAATTAATTCGGCGATTTAAAAATTTGCTACTGAATTAATTCAGTAGCAAATTTTTATTTTTTAAATTTTTTATCTAACATGTTTTTACCCATTTGTTAAAAAAATTTTATTCAATCTCCCCAACATCAATTTTCCTTATATCGCTATTTGTAATCCCGAGTCCGAGTTCTCGCATGATTTTAAACGCGTCATTCGGTCTGTTGAGATAATAGCCTTTTAAATCGTTTGGATTGACATAATACGCTTCGCCGTTTTGCTCAACATCCAGCATTATTTTTCCTGATAATCCGATTGGGAATTTTGAATTAAGATAGCCGTTAAGTTCGCTGTGCTTAATTCCCAATCCTAAATTTTTCATAATATTAAAAGCGTCCGCAGGTCGTCCTAAATAATATTTTTTTTCATTATCAGGGTAAACATACCAACCCTCGCCGTTTTTTTCTACTTGCAATAAAATATTTCCGCTTATTCTTTTTGATAAATTGTTGTCTATTTTTGTTATTAGGGATTTTTCTTCTGCGATAACATTTTGGCTGTTTGAATTGTTTGTTGCTATAGTTGTTTGAATTTCCATAGATTCAATTGGCTCTTCCGTCTCCGCTGGTTGATTTTGATTATTTTTTTTTAAGCCTTTTATTTCAATAGCATTACTCAATGTGTTTTTTCTAGTGTCTGAGCTGCTATCACCATCTATGCTTATCGAAAATATTCCGGTAAAAGGAACTAAGTTTAACCATTTACTTAAATCAACATTGATTTGATTTGCGTTTACTTCAAGAATATTGGCGGGTATGTAACCATTAAAATTATTATTAAATATTTTTATTTTAACTTTGTTATAAAAATTTTTTCCATAAATATGTAAAATAGAATTATTTTCGTCTATAACGCTTGGAGAAATGCTTTCAAGTTCGGACAGGGGATTATTTTTGCCAATTATATTTTTTGCGTTTACAATTTTTCCGTAAATATTCCAACTATTTTTAAAATCATCAGAACGACTAATTATTTGACTCATTAGTTCGTAATTTTTCCAGCTAGGATTTTTTTCTTTTAAAAGAGCTGAAATTCCAACGATAATTGGAGCGGAAAACGAAGTACCGTTAGCGAACGAATACCAAGAATCATCTTCGGTATACAAAGGCACGGCAGTGCTTAAAATATCAATTCCTGGAGCTGAAACATCTACATAATCAATACTGTAATTTGTCCAAATTGTCGGTTCATTGTCTTCATTTATTGCCCCAACACCCAAAATCATATTTATGTCGGCTTCATTACAAACAGGAGAGGCTTTTATTTTATCCATATCTTGACCTCGCGTGCCACTACCCTCAGTATCGCCGTTTCCTGCGGCTACCACTATTAAAACATTTTTATCATAAGCATATTTAATAACCTCGTCATACGATGGGTCGTATCCCAAACTTCCATCTCCGCCTAAACTTAAATTGATAATATTTGCGCCATTGTCAACCGCATATTTTATAGCGTTTTTTACGCTTTCAAGTGGGCAACCATATTTATCACAAGCGATCAAAGACATAACCTTAGCATTTGGAGCAATTCCGGCAATTCCTAAATTATTATTTCTGCTTGCAGATATGATTCCTGCGACTTGAGTCCCGTGATTATTTTTTGGCGACATATCAGCGTTGTTATCAATAAAATTATACCCATAATAATCATCAGTATATCCATTTCCGTCATCATCAATCTCATTATTAAGTTTTTCACTATAATTAATCCAAAGACTATATTTTAAATCTGGGCTATTGATATCAATTCCACTATCAATTATTGCCACCTTAACACCTGCGCCAGAATAATTGTCCCAGATGTCAGTTACTCCAATTTGCTTTAAATATGTTTGATAAAAAGAATATGTATCATTTGATATATTCGGTAAAAAATCTATTCTGCCAGTAAGTTCATAGTTGTTTGATTCCGGTACTTTTATTGAATAATTAACTACCGTTGCATTTGAAGTGATTTCAGCAATTTCGCATTTTAGGTAATTACTTTCCCATTCCACTATTCTGCAACTTTGACCACCAATTTTTACAGTTCCTTGCGTTGAACCAAAATAATATCCTACGACCTCAAAATATCCATTACTATAAACGGTTTCTGTGCTTTTTGTGATTTCAGGTTTTAAATAATAGGTTTGGCTGGTTAATGTTAAATAATCTGTTTGGTCATAGCAATAACCGTAAGAACAATTTTCTCCAGTCTTAAATGATCCTGAAATTTCAATGTTTCCTGATTTATATATATCGTAAGGAGTTTTAATGGTTATTTTTGTGTCGCTCCAGTTTGTAGAATAGGCAGAGCTATAACCGAAATATATATATTTGCCAGATGATGAATTTCCAAATCCGGAACCATTTATTGTTACCATAGTTTCACCAGGAGTTACATATACTGGATTAATTGAAGAAATTGAAACCGCCTGCGCAGTTAACGGCAGACAAAGTAAAAATAAAATGAATAGCAATTTTTTCATAAAATTATTGTTAGATTGTTTTAATTAAAAATGAAAATTATATTTTTACAAAAAAGGTCTCCCGTCGGCGGCGACCCTTTCGGATCACCCAATGCCCTTTC
>JAGLLI010000157.1 GCA_023140595.1 Candidatus Parcubacteria bacterium | reverse complement strand
CGCCGAATATTAAAGAGTATTTGAAGTAAATTTTATATTAAAAACCGTTCTTAAATTTTTAAGAGCGGTTTTTATATTGAAATAAAAATTATAATTTTAGGTAATTTTATATTGTAATTATTAACCTTTTTCAATTATACAACAACCCAAAAAAGTAGTATAATTAAAATATGAGTGAGATAAAAAAAATCAAAAAAGAACTCAACTCTTTGGCAAATAAAAAACAAGCAAAGATTTTGCAGGGGTTTTTTAAGACAGGCAAGGGAGAGTATGGTGAATGGGATATATTCTTGGGAATAAAAGTTCCTGTTCAGAGAATGGTTGCTGGCAGATTTGAGAATTTATTGTTAAAAGACATTGAACAATTATTGCATTCTAAAATTCATGAATATCGCATGACAGCTATTATTATTTTGGTTAATCAATTTAAAAAAGACGATGAAAATCTAAAAGAAAAAATATATAAATTATATTTGCGTAATGCTAAATGGATTAATAATTGGGATTTGGTTGATGTAAGCTCCCATTATATTATCGGAGAGCATTTGCTTAATAAGCCGCGGGATATTTTATACAAATTGGCAAAATCAAAAATGCTTTGGGAGCGGCGGATTGCGATTATTTCAACTTTTGCGTTTATCCGCAATAATGATCTTAAAGACACAATTAAATTAGCGCAAACTTTATTAAACGATAAGCACGATTTAATACATAAAGCCTGCGGATGGAGTTTGCGGGAAGTCGGAAAAAAATCAGAACAAGGCGAGAAAAATCTAATTAAATTTTTAGATAAACATACTTTAAAAATGCCGCGAACAATGCTGAGATACGCGATTGAGCGATTACCGGAAAAGAAAAGGAAATATTATTTGGTGCTGGGAAAAAATTAATGGCGCTAGACTAGCAAAGGCAACTATGATATACTACTTTTATGCTAATCAGAGCAAAAATTTTTAAGTATAAATTGTTGTCTGCGTCAGCGAGCACTATGTAGATTTGCTTATACATATCCCTTGATAATTTTTTTGAATTTCAATAATTTTTTGTAAATTAGCACATTTTTTGATTTTTTGTATTTTTATTAAATTTTATTCAATAAATTGGTATAACACAAATAAAAAATATGTCAAGCATCACAGAAAAACAAAAATTTTATATTACAACAACTCTGGCTTATGTGAATGCGGATCCGCATATTGGTTTTGCCGCGGAAGTTATTCGGGCGGATTGTTTGGCGCGCTGGGCTAGGCAGCAAGGGAAAGAGGTATTTTTTAATACAGGAACAGATGAGCATGGTTTAAAAATATATCGCAAGGCCGAAGAAAGGAAAATGGATCCGCAAAAATACGTTGATAAATATGCGGCTAAATTTGATGATTTAAAAGAGGCGTTAAATCTTTCTTATAATAGTTTTATTCGCACTACTGACGAACATCATAAAAAAGCTGCGCAAGAATTTTGGAGGCGTTGCGATGCTAACGGTGATATTTATAAAAAAAATTATCAAGTTAAATATTGCGTTGGCTGTGAATTGGAAAAGACTGAATCTGAACTTGTTGATGGTGAATGCCCGTATCATCCGGGTCAAGCGCTTGAGACGATTGATGAGGAGAATTATTTTTTTCGCTGGAGTAAATACGGTGATAAACTTTTGAAGTTTTATGAAGAAAATCCTGATTTTATCGTGCCGGCGCATAGGCTGAATGAAATG
>JAGLLI010000156.1 GCA_023140595.1 Candidatus Parcubacteria bacterium | reverse complement strand
TTCCATACTTTTAAAGCGTATCAAGCCATGGGATACTTGCTTAGCATGAATTAAATTTATGAATTTTGCAATAAAAAATATGTTTTACAAAATTCAAATAAATTGTTTTAATTAATATTGCCAATAATATAGCACAAATTTTAATATTAGTCAAGGGTAAAACGCTAACAAAACTGAACATATTATAAAACCACGAATTATCCGCTAATATTAAAAACTCTTGCAGTGCAAGAGTTTTTTAATATTATGCTTTTTCTTAATAAGTTCTATATAAAAAATTATAAAAATCAAATTCTTTTTATTTTTTTCAAAAAAATCCAGGCAATAAATCCGCCTGTTATGGCTGTTGCCAGCTGCGGCCAAGACATCATTTGTGCGACTTTTGCCACTAACTCCTGTTTTATCAAAAGTTTGATGATAATATTTAAACTAAAATATATAAAAGCAAATTTTAATACCGCGCCCGACACTAAACCGAACCAATAGCCATTTAAATCATTTTTAAAATAATAATAAACTCTATCAACTGCAAGCACAAGTATAACATTTGACATCATTATAAACGGAATTATCGGCGCCAAAATTGGCGGAATCAAACCGCCTGCCAAAGCCATTAAACTTGGAATTAAGCACAACACAAGCGCGCTGCGAACCCCGACCGTAAATAAAACTATTATTAAAACGGCGTTAACAATTGAACCGGTCAACCATTGAACGTGTATAAAAAAAGGAGTAAACACGGCAATGCTTGCCAGAACTAAAAAATTAGCCAGCGAGGCAATATTGGGTTTTGCTAAAACATTTTCCTTGATATATCGCATATTTTAATCTGTTACTATGCTTGCTTTGGCAACTATGCCGTACAAACCGTCAATTTCTTCAGCCAGTGAATTAATTTCTTGCGCGCTCGCCTGAACAGCCACAACAATCAAGCCCGTACAATGATCCACGCAGCTTTTTTGCAAATTAACTCCCAGCCTTGCCATAATCAAATGCCCGTTTTCAGTCAGCATTTGATTTAAATCTTTCACGTTCATTTGCCTATCTTTAACCAAAATTGAAATTGTTCCAATATGTATTTTTTTAGGCATATTATTAATCGCTAATTAAATTTAATAATTTTTTCTGCATTCTTAATGATAAACGTTCTTGTTTTAATTCTAGGATATTAATAACTTTTTTAAAATAGGCAAATATTTTACTTTCCTTAACTACCACAGATTCAACATTTACTGGTATAGCTCTTTTGTTTTTATCAAAACTTTCATTTATCGCAAATCTGTCTGCAATCTCGCCAAACAAATCGTTTTCCGAAATTTTTATCATATCCCCATCATGAAAATCGCTTTCATTTTTTACAATATAAACAGCTTTTGCCGCCGCGACAGCCAAAGCGCTATGTTTATTAAGCGCAAAATCATCTATTTTTTCATCGCTCAAATCTTTTTTTTGCTCTTGCAAAAACGCGAAAAAATTATTATCTATAAAATTAACATAATTTTCAACTCTAACAGGCTGATAATAAACCAGCACGATTGATAAAATAAAAGACGCGGCAACGGCAGCGGTAAAAGCAATTCTTTTGGCGCTTAAAAAATTAGCTGGAGCAATGCTTAAAAACTTTTCAAATTTTTTAAGTTCATTTTTTTCAAAATCATTTTTCAAATGCCTGCAAACCGATTCCTTAGCCTCGCTGTGAAGATTAAACCATTTGCTTGCGGCAATTTCGTCTTTGTCCTTTAATACCGCTCTCTCTTCTTTAGGCAAATAAAACAATACCTCACTCAATAAAGACGAAATATTTTTAAGATTATTTTTCTTATTTGGAATTTTCTTGGCTTTAATCATTTGAATCGCTTTTTCGCCATTACCAGCGATATTAAATTCCCGCAAAAGAAAATCAATTATATTTATTTTGTTATTTTTGTTAGGCATGAGGATTATAAAAAATTTATAAATATATTATAACATATTTTTTGGAATTTCCAAAATTTCATCGATACAAATAAAAAAGGGCAGCGCTTGGCACTACCCCTATTTAAAAATAATGTTGACGAAAAAATTATATTTCACTCAAACTTTCTATTACTCGTCCGGCAACCTTATGCATCGGCTTCGCAGTGATTCCTTTGCCTAAAACAATAACATCATCTTTTGATAAATTATTTATCATCATCTCGTGTATTAACAAAACCAACAATCCATACCTATCTGGAAGTATGTTTATAGACCCCAATTCAATCTCGTATCTTAATTGTTCGCTCATTCCAAACCCAGGAGGTTCTGGTAAAATATTATTTTCAAAACCGAACGTTTTCATTTTTTTTCTAATCTTTTCTGTATTTTCTTTTCGTGGATGTATATTGTCTATATTGGCAATTTTTATTTCATATTCATCTAAAATATATTCTGCTCCGCATATTTTATGTACGATGCCGTCTAAAGGTCTATACAATTTTTCTGAATAAGATGTAAATATTGCCATTTTAACTATACTGCTTAGATATTGAATTTGTTTAAACACCATCCTGTCAAAAAATAACTCAAAGTACTTAGTACAATATTTTGTAAGTTCAAGAGGTGTTAATCCAACAACAGTTAAACAATATGTGCTGCTTAAGTATACAGGACCTTTCTTGCCTTGATTATACCCTTCTTTTAATGGCTCATATTGTTTTAGTAGCCCTCTTTGATCCGCTAACCACTCATAAAAATTAGGCGAATTGCCAAAAAATAATTTGTTTGAATGAACAGCTAAAAACTTTTTCATTTTTGCCTCCTTTGGGTTTGTTGTTTATTTAAAACAATATAATAATCTAGCACTATTTAATAATAAAGTCAATAGTTCTATAAATCCACTGCTCAATCATATCAGGTCTTTCCAAATCATGGTCGCCGTTTTTAACAATGATTTTATTTTCAAATTCAACATTCAAATTTTCAATCGGCGCTTTATCGTCTTTATCGCCATGAATATGCAAAACATTACGGCTGTCAGCCAACAAACCGGAATAATCCTTATCTTTATTTTCCAAAAAATAATCAGCTGAAATATAATTTGTTTTTGTCATTTTATCTGTTCTAGCGCAATCGGCTTGAAATTTTTTTTCATCCAAATAATTTCTAAAATTCTGCCAAGTAATTTTTACATTCGGCTTTTCTTTTTTCATTGCCGATACTGTAAACCAATAACGAAGCAAATCTTTTTGATTTAAAGCAGGCGCTATTAAAATAATTTTTTTAAAGAACGATTCTTTGGTTAAATTCGCGACCACGCAAGCAGACAAACTATGGACAGCTGCTGAAATATTTTCGCAATCAATTTTTTCTTGCAAAATTTTAACAGCATTTCTAAAATCATTAGCCATTCTTTGAACAGTTATTCTGGCAAAATCACCATCTGACAAACCGCATCCGGAATAATCAAAGCGCAAAGAAGCGATATTTTGATTTGCCAACTCATCAGCTAAAACCTTAAATTTCTTTTCAGTTGTTGCTGAACGCTCAAATCCCCCGCACATCAAAACCGCTTTTTCAGTTTTTTTGCCAAAAACAAAAATACCTCTTAAAATACTGCCATCACCATTTTTAAATTCTATTAATTTTGTCTGCTTCATGTTTTTCTTAATAATTTTTATCGTTTTATAACCAACCTAATTCTTGGTACATCTCGTAACTTGGCGGCGTGAGTTTTATTTTCTTTAGATCTTCTATTTTAACCCATTGAAGTTCTGCAATATCATCACCTGGACGGCCATCGCCGTTGCTTAAATCCAAGTCGCATAAATATTCTAAAAAAATATACTGGGTTTTATTGCCATATTTATTTTCTGTAATAGCATCGCGCGAATTTTTACGATATTTTGGACAAATATTTATCGGATTGCTTATTTTTATTCCGGCCTCTTCTTTTAATTCACGGCCTAACTCCTTTAAAAAATATCGGTCATTATACTCATTGTTCAATAATAATTGTTCGGCTTTGCCAATGTCTTTTACACCGCCGCCTAATGTATGCCAAACATCAGGATACGGAGGAACACCTTTTGCTTTTCTGCCAAGCAATACTTTTTTGTTATTGCAAACTATTCCGCAAATAATAATACGTTTTTCTATTTGCATAAAATTAATTTTTTGTTTTACCTATCATAAACTCGAATATACTAATTTCGGAATTTATTTTAAAATATAATTTTGCGGAGCAACACTCTAAAATAAATGTGGAGTATTAAGCTAAACCGTATATTCGGTGTTAGGCAATGTAAAATTAAATTCTAATCACAAATTTTAATATCCTTAATATTTAATTTTTTTTCAGGAGTTTTTTGATAATAATAATTGTATTCAATACAATAATTAACATTAAAATCGGAGAATGGCTGATATTTTAAAATTTTGTTAAGCTTTTATGAAATAAAGAAAAACTGCGAAATATAACAGTTTTTCATTTGAATATTAAAATTTATCTATAAGCATTATCTCTTGCTCCACTGCGGCGCTTTTCTCGCCTTTTTTAATCCGGGCTTTTTTCTTTCTTTTCTGCGTGCGTCTCTTGTAAGCCAACCCTTGGCTTTAATAGCAGGTTTTAAATTTTCATCCAAAGAAATTAAAGCGCGGGCAATTCCGTGGCGAGCGGCTTCTGCTTGCCCTTTTTTTCCTCCGCCTTTTGATGATATTGATATATCCGTATCTTTAAGATGCCCGGTTAATTTTAAGGGCTGATTGATAATTAAAATACAATCAGGAGTAAAAAAAGCATCTGCTTTTTTTTCATTAACCAAAATCCTGCCATCGCCTTTTTTGTATAAACGAACTCTGGAAACCGAAGTCTTTCTTCTGCCGATAGCGCTTATATATTTTCCTTTAAATTTAATAATTTCCGATTTGTCTTTCTTTGTATTATCTTTTGTTTTTTTGTCTTCTTGCATAATTTTATTTAATAATCAAGCGCCTCAACATGGCTTTTCTAAATTTAACCGGCGGCAGCATTTCTCTTACCGCTCTTGATAATATTTCTCCCGGATTACTCTCTAATAAATCAGACATCTTTTTTTCTTTTAAGCCGCCGGGATAGCCGGAATAATGATAATATTTTTTTTGCTCTTGCTTTTTTCCGGTAAATTTTAATTTTTTAATATTAAAAACTTCAACAATATCTCCGCAATCCGAATTAGGCTGAAATTCAGGCTTATTCTTACCTCGCAAAATCAAAGAGATATCAGTCGCGATACGGCCGACCGCTTTATCTTCGGCATCAATTTTATGTAATTTTCTGGTTATTTTTTCCATAATATATTTTTTACACTAATTCAAGCCGCGCCATCTCAGCTCCGTCGCCCTGTCTTGGCTGTAAATTAATAATTCTTGTATAACCGCCTTTTCTGTCTTTATATTTTTTACCAAGAACTTCTATTGCTTTTTTAATTGCCATTTTTTGAGGCAATTTTTCAATCAAAGATCTTCTTGCCGTTAAATCACCTTTTTTTGCCGTGGTAATTGCCTTTTCAACCAATGGCTTCACAGCCTTTGCTTTTGCCTTGGTGGTTTTTACTTTTTCATATATCAAAACGCTTGATGTTAAATTTCTTAACATCATTTCTCTTGGCTCTTTTTTTCTGCCTAAAGTAGTTTTTTTTATTCTATGTCTCATAGTTATTCGCTAAATTACTTTATGATTTTTTTGGCCGTCCTCTCTTTTTCTTTTTTTCTTTAGGCTTATCTTCTTTTTCTTCACTTTTTTCAACTTCTTTTTCTTCTTTATTTTCTTTAATATCTTTATTGTCTTTTGCGGTCTCTTTTTCTATGCTTTCTTTTGGCACTAACGCTGAAAATTGTTTAATTAATATTTCAACCGAGCTATTAAAAGCCTCTTTCGGAGTAATTGTTCCGTCTGTTTTAAGATCTAAAACCAGCTTCTCCCAATTAGTCATCTTGCCGACGCGAACGTTATCAATTTTTGTTCCGACTAAAACAACCGGAGAAAAAATCGCGTCCATTTCTATATAATTTACAATATCTTGTTTTTCCTCACGGCTTTCAACGGTAACATAGCCCATTCCCTTCTGAACATATATTTTGGCGCTTATTTTCCCTGCCATATCGGTTATCACAGCCAATTCCAA
>JAGLLI010000155.1 GCA_023140595.1 Candidatus Parcubacteria bacterium | reverse complement strand
CAAAAGGATGCGCGCGGGTATAAGTGTCAATTATATCCGCAAAATCATCCGGACCATCCCAAACTCGCCAATAATTCAAAACAACCGGCCTGATATATTTTTTCGTAGAGCTGTCAACCCCGCTTAAGCCGCAGCCGCTAACAAAAAAAACCGTTGTTATTAACGTAAATAAAATTATTATTTTTTTATGCATAGTATGGTGGTAAATTTATAAATTTTTCAATAATTTTTTAAATCCAGCTGTATTTACAAAATAATTCTGTTTATTATTTTTTAGATTATTTTTAATATTGTTGATTTGATTTAATATTTTGCCTTGATTTAATTTTTTGTTCGCAAAAAGATTAAAATAAATTCCGTCTAAAAATGAAATATAATGAATTTTTTTATTATTTTCACTATGTCCGATAAGAGATATTATTTCATTGATTTGATTATTTTGTCCGCCGCCGCCTTCTTTCGTATGTTTGTGTTCAACAATATAAATATCATCTTTATGCCTGATTAAAAAATCCGGCATTTTATTTTCTTTTTTAGAACTCCACTTAAAATCAATTTTGTAATATTTCAATAAGTCTTTAAACAGTTTTTTTCCTTTTTTGTCTGATTCAATATATTTTTTCTTTCCAGATATAAATTTTTTGATTGATTCATTATTTGTTTTTTTAAAACCGCGAGAATTTAATATTTTCGAAACTTTATAAATTCCAAGATTACCGCTTTCTTTATGGGCTTTAGCGTCTTTACCTGCTTGCAACGCGGTCGGAGTATATCCATAAATTGAATATGTGCCATGCCGCAGCTCAATATATTTTTCTGTAATATTTTTTAGAATTTTAAGCTTTTCTTTGTCATTCATTTTACAGAAAATACTGTAAGAAATATCAATAACAGACCAAAATGATACAAACTCAGAATAATTTATATTTTTACTTTTAATGATTTCTAATATTTTTTTAAGAGCCTTCTGCGCTGTTGCGGGACTTTTGGTTTTTTTGGAAAAACTGTAGGCGGAAACACTTTCTATCAAATCTACATTTTGCAACATCAAATCAGTCGGCTTTTTTGGATTTTTGGAAATAATTAAATCGCCATTTTTCAAATAAAATTCATCAATAATCGGTTCTGGACTATTAAGTGAAAATTCAAATAATTTTAGGTTATCAATTTTTGCCATAATAATATCAAATTAAAAAAGCTTCGCGTTAGGGTGCGCCATTTCATAGGCATTTTCTAAAATTGCTCTTGCTGTTAAATAATCCAAACGTCTTCTTCTTTCCCCGTTTTTTTTATTTCCTTTAAAGGGGGATAATAAAATATCATTGGTTTTTTTTCTAAAATCAAAAAGCAGATCATTGCTGAATTTTATTATTTTTTCAATTGCTTCTTTTTTCGTATTCATCTCAACAACCGTAATTAATCTTGAGCTTTGTTTTATATCAGATAAATCATAATCAATTTCTTCTGGTTTCATAAAAGATATTGGTTTTGCGGGGTTTGTTGTGTCAACAGCCCTTAACGCTATTTGTCCTTTTGGCGAGTTGAATTTAATATAAATATTTTTTTGCGGTGTCTGTCTCATTTTTTCAAAATAACCAAGACTTCCCAATAATTTATCATTTTTATATACTTTAATATTATTGTAAGTTTTATTTTTATTATCAAAACATATCACGCAAACAGGATTTTCAGTGTCATTAAATAATTGATCCTCAATTATTGTAATGCTTGCTAATCTGTGTTTGGGAAATTTAGAATTAATAAAAGTTTCCGGAATAATCATTATTCCGAAGTCATTATTTAGGCATTGTTCAATCGCCAACTGATAAACATCGCCGTATTTGCAAATTTCAAAATATTTTTTTACCGAGTCGTATATATTTTTTCTTTTGGCGCTATAATTTGCCAAATACGGCGGATTAGTTATTATAATTGAATTTTTTATTTTTGGAATTGACAATAAACTGTCGTTAATTTCCCAATTTAACAATTCATCAATATCAAAACCCTTTATTTTTTTAAAGCCTATTTCTTTGGCTGCTTTTAACAAATCTCCACTGCCTGCAAACGGGTCAAAAGCAATAGTTGCTTTGGTTGATTTTATAAAATCAAGAACATGATTTTTAAGCCAAAAATTATTTTTTGTAAAAAATTGACCTAATATTTGTTTTTTTATTATTGCGTTCATAATGTTATTATAACATATTTAGAATAATGAGAGAATAAACTTCGTATTAATCAAATTACGAATCTTTTGGCCGATACTGCAAAGCCTCGGCAATATGCGCGGTTTTTATTTGTTCTTCTTTGCTCAAGTCCGCGATTGTGCGGGAAAGCTTTAAAACGCGGAAATAAACGCGGGCTGATAGATGCATTTGCTCAACAGCGTTTTTTAAAAGCTGTTTTGAATCATCGCCAACTTGGCAAAATTGTTTTACGTTTTCCGAGCTCATTTCCGAATTAGTTAAAATTCCAACATCCTTAAATCTTTGCTTTTGAATATCACGCGCTTTTTCAATTCTTATTTTTATGTCTGCTGATTTTTCGCCTCCGGCGGCTTCTGATAATTTTTCAAACTTTACGCGCGGAACTTCAATATGAATATCAATGCGGTCAATAATCGGTCCGGAAATTTTCTTTTTATAATTCATTACTTGCGTTTGCGAGCAAATGCAATTTTTTTCCTTATCTCCCAAATAGCCGCAAGGACAGGGATTCATTGCCGCCACTAAAATAAATTTTGCCGGAAAGCTTAAATTGCCTGCCGCCCTGCTGATATTAATGACACCGTCTTCCAAGGGCTGGCGCAAATTTTCTAAAATCATCCGCGGAAATTCGCCGAATTCGTCCAAAAACAAAACTCCGCGATGAGCAAGGGAAATTTCTCCGGGACGAGGCCAAGCTCCTCCACCGACTAAAGCCGCACCCGAGGCGGTATGATGCGGCGAACGAAAAGGGCGGCTGACAACGAGTGAAGTGCTGGCACCCAACTCGCCGGAAACACTGTATATTTTAGTAACTTCCAAAGCCTCTTCCAGTTTTAAATTCGGCAAAATTGATGGCATTGTTCTGGCTATCAAGGTTTTTCCCGAACCCGGAGGACCGCTCATCATCATATTGTGCGCGCCTGCCGCTGATATCTCCATTGCCCGTTTTACATGCTCCTGACCGCGGATATGCGCCATATCAAACTGAATTTTTTGATTGCTAAAATTAAATTCACTTATCTTGGTTGCTTCTATTGTTTCTTTGCCGTCTAAATGCGAAATTAACTGCTTAATACTATCCAATGGAATCACTTTAATATTTTTTACCAGCTTGGCTTCGCGCGCGTTTTCTTTCGGCACAAACAAATGCTCCATTCCCGCCTCCGAAGCCTTGATCGCAATCGGCAATATTCCATGTATCGGTCTTAGTTCTCCGTTTAAAGCCAGCTCGCCGACAAACATGGCTTTTTTAAAATCCAAATCTGTCATTATCAGTCCTTTTAACAACAAAATACTTACCGCGATCGGTAAGTCATAACTTGGTCCGTATTTGCGCAAATCCGCCGGAGCAAGATTAATAACCACTTTGCGCTTTGGAAAAGGAAAATCTGAATTATTAATTGCTGTCCGCACTCTTTCACGCGATTCCGACACGGCCGCGTCAGGCAAGCCGACAACAGCAAAAGTCCCAAGCTGTCCGGATGTGGTATCAGCTTCAACTTCAACAATTTCCGCGTCCAAACCAATCACCGCCGCCGACAAAACTTTTGAAGACATAATTTATTTTTTATTTATTCTTAATCATATTATAACATACTTTTTTAATTATTAATTTTTGCGGCTGCAAAAAAACAAATAAAATCCGTCTACCCAAACATCAGCCATCCCGGTTTAAACATCAACAACAATCCGATTATGACGAGGATTATTCCGCCTATCAGGCCGGAATAGCGAGTGTATTTTGAACTGGACGCTTTTAGGCGCAAGGTTTTCATTGCTATAAAAAATATAATTAAATCATCCAATAAAAACACTAACACATATAAGAACAAATAAGCGTAAAATTGCCAGATTGGCAAATTCGCCATAGTTAAAATCGGCACATACACGGCCGGAATGCCGGCGGAGCATAAAAGCTCAACCATATTAACCAAACCGGCTAAAATTATTATTCCAAATAAAGCAAAAATAAATTTATCCTCCAAAATAATTTTACGCAGATTTTTAAAAACTTTTTGCCGGCTTTCACTGCCAGTTACTTTGCAAGTCTGATTGCGATTTTTAAAATAATCCCGCAAATGATACGCTCCGCTCGCAACCGCCACGCCCGCAATCAGCAAGCGAATCCAGAAAACAAAACCCATAAACAAGATTACATTCAGCCAGGCCGCTAAAAACAGATAATAAACAGCCGCGGACGAAATTAAAAAAGCAGAGCCAAGCGTCCACATTTTAAATTTGTTTTTCATGTTAAAAAGCAAATTTATCAAAAATAAAAGCACCCACATCGCGCACGGATTAAAACCGTCAATGGCAGCCATTATAACAGTTAAAACAGGCAAAGAAAAATTCTGCGGATTGATTTCGCCCAATAAAGGAACCGCAACCGTATTGCCTGTTTTTTGTTCATTATTTAAATCCGCGCTGCATCCGCAATCATGAATACATTCGCTATCACCGGCTTCGCAACCATGCGCGCAGGAAATGGGAATGTTTTCTCCATAAATAATTGGAGCGACAATATCATCGCATCCTGTTTTCGCGTATTCATTGATTATATCTTTAATTTTCTTGCCGGTAATTTCATCATTATAATAACCAGTAACGGTTTGATCGCCGATAATTAAAATCGGCACCCCGCGAATAACAATATCCAGCTCTCGTCCAAGCTCGGCCAAGAAATCCTGATTTTCTTTATTATGCCATGTTTCATAATAATAGATTTTAATATTCTCATTTTCTTGCGCTAATTTTTTTAAAAAAACTTCCTCCTTCTCGCAATGCGGACAGCCGTCCCCATAAAAAAAATAAAGATTAATCTTGTCTTGCGCGCTTGTTTGCGCAAAAACCGGACTAAAACAAAAAATAAAAAAACTTATAATAAATAATATTTTTTTCATGTATTTTTTTATTAATTCTTTATTATATTCTAATGCTATTTGTGGAATTTGTAAACTCTGCTAAAACAAACAAAAAACCCCTTTTCAAGATATTAACCTAAAAAGGGATTTTTTTGCGAAAGAAGGGGTTTATTTAGGCTCACTCGCGAGACTAAATAAAAAATATATAAACTCTATATATTACATAATTTATTTTTCTTTGTCCTGTTTATTTTGTTCTCGTTTTTCTTTAATTAATTCCCTGTTCACCCAAAATATCCAGCCGATTACCGCGAATAAGAAAACAATAAATATTACTAAATTTAATTTTAATTTTGCCTGCGCCTCTTGACTTTCGTTTATCAAACCGCCTTCTTCCGTACTGGTGGAGGATTGATCAAAATTTAAAATGTCTTTTAAATCAGTATTGATTGTCGCATCCTCAGAATCAATTTCATCAATAAAATCTTCAGTTTCCTTATTTTCATCCAAACTAATCGCGTCATCTTCTTTCTCTTTAATGCCGTTTATTTTATCTTCTATGTCAATTACACTTATTTCATCCTCGTCTTTCATAACTTCACCATCAATAAATTTTTCTGATATACCCTTAACTACTACTTGCGTCCCAACATTATAATAAACAATATTAGACCAAATGCTCTCTTTGCCACGCACGTCAACCGCTGTCGCGTAAATTATATGTTGTCCGGAACTTAATTCTAAAAACGGCTTATAGTTAAAATTCGCAGTGCCTGACGGATGATTTGCAACCAAAAATTCGCCGTTTAATTGATGATCAATAAAAATTCTTATCTTAGCGCTGTTCTTGCTTAAACCTGTTATTAACGGCTGATTATATTTTGAGCCGCGCAAATCAACTTTAATCACAATCGGAGCCGGCATCGGATTTTCAATATAAAAACGCAAAGCATTTGAAGCTGGGCTTACTCTGCCGCTTGCGTCTTCGGATCGCGCCCAAACAGTGTGCCAGCCGGTTGTTAAATTTAAAAACGGCTTATAGCTGAAATTCGCGGTTCCGCTTGTATGTTCCAAAATCTCGGTCTTTCCGTTATGCTTTCCATCCACAAATATATGGACAAAAGTATTATTAACGGTTAAGCCGGTAATGACCGGCTTTACTTTTCCTGTTATTGCGTCTTCATTGGGCTCTATCAAAGTTGGCGCCGGCAGGG
>JAGLLI010000154.1 GCA_023140595.1 Candidatus Parcubacteria bacterium | reverse complement strand
CAATTGTTTGGATTTTTCTTTTTTTTAACAGGATCTGAATAATCAAAATTTTCCATTTCACTGATATTTTTTGCCGGGCTTGATACATCCAACAAAAAAAACATAAACAAACAGCTAATAACGGTTATGATTATTAAAATAATTATTGCTATTTTAGGTTTCATAAAAATTTATAAATTCTTAATAAATTTATTTCCTTCTTTTTCCATATTTAACATTCCTTTTGGAGTTTCATCTTCATGGCCAATAAGATGCAAAAGTCCATGCGTTAATATAAAAATCAATTCATCTTTGACTGATTTTGAAAATTTTCCGGTCTGCCTTTTTATTTGCGCGTAGTCTATTATAATTTCACCCAAATCATTTCCATCATCCTGAAAAGATAAAATATCCGTAGGATGATTTTTACCGCGATATTTGTTATTTAAACGAGTCATAACTCTATCTCCGACAAAAGCGATTGATACATCTTTATTTTTAATTTTATAATAAGCAAAAAATTTTTCTGTAACTTTTTTAATTAGCTTTGTATCTATTTTTGCTTTGATTTTATTATTTATCTCAATCATAACATAAATAATGCTAATTAGCCAACTCAAACGACTCCACTATCATATTAAAAATATTTTTAAAGCGAAGCATGTTATCCAAGCCGACATTATAAGAAATAATAAAAATTTTATTGTTCGTTCCTTGCGTTAAATAAGCTATTAAACCGTCTTCATTTTTTATTCCATTCCATCCTGTTTTATAAATTATCTGGCTGCCGACTATGGAGGCAACATTTAATTGTTCTTTGTACCATTCTTCCAAACTATGTTTTTTTACATTATCCTGGACAATAATTTGCATATACTGATTATTGCCCGCTCTGAATAAAACTGAATTATCACCATCAACATCGGTTTTTAGCCAAATATCAGGATAATAAATGGAATATTTATGACTGGCATTCGTATATTCTTCTATATTCGGATTAACGATTATTTTGCCTGACCCTGCCGGGTTATATAATTTTTTTAATTCATCCAAATCTTTATAGCCATCTCCATCGCTATCGTCTGAATTAATATTACAATCTAAAATTATCTCCTCCAAATCGCTTAAGCCGTCTTGATCGCTGTCTATTGCTAAAACATAATCTATTTTTCCGTCATCAACTTCTATTTCTTCTTCGCTGCTTGTGGCAGTAAAATCATCGCTGGTCGTGGCAAATATTATTTCTCTGGGTTTTTCTTCCTCGCCCGCCATAGCTTCAGCGGAGGAGGGTTCTTCTGTTTCTTTTTCCTCCAATTTTGGAATATTTATTTCATCCTTAACAATATTATTATTTTCTTTAGGTAAATTTTGCTTAACGGGCTGTTCTTCTTCAATAAAAAAATCATCATTTTTTAACTCAGAATTATTCTCCGGTTTTAAAACAAAAAAATATAAAGCAGCCAAAATGCCAAATAATAAAAAAACGCCGATTATTAAAATTACCACTCCGGTGCTTTTTGTGTTCCCCTGCTTCGGCTTTAACCCCAAAAATCTCTTAGGCATAGTATGAATAATCATCTTTCTTTCGTCATTGCCGGTTTGTATTTTTTGTTTTTGAATGGATTTGTTGAAATTTTCCATAAATAAATTTAAGTCATTTTTTTATGTCAAGTAGACGTCCGCTTCCCAAAGGATTATAACCGCCGGCAACTTCATCGCCGTCAATATGCCCATCACCGTCAGTATCAGAATTTCTCGGATTAGTCTTATACACTTTTACTTCCTCGCGATCAAATAAACCGTCATTATCAGTGTCAACATTGTCTATTGCCGTACCCAGCCGCCATTCTTCTTCATCAGTCAAGCCGTCGCCATCGCTGTCTAACTCTTCTTGCGGCAAATTCTCTTCCGTAATATCATCTATTGAATCTTTAACAACATCATCGGTATTTATTTTTTCTGTTTCTTTGTTTGTTTTTTCATCTATTCCCTCTGTTTCTTGAGTATTAATATTTTTATCAACTGCCGGCTCATCGCTAATTCCTCCAACAAAATGATTGTAAGCCCAAAAACCTCCAACACCCAAAAGGATTAAAATTAAAACAACAAAAACCAAAAAAAATATTTTTTGATGGCTATTTCCGTCTTCATTATAACTTTGATTATTATCATTAAAATTATCCTGTTTTTTCTCAAACACCTGGGGTTTTGGACTGGGTTCTGTTTCAGCAAACATATCTTCCGCTTTTTTTTGGCTCTCTTGCGGATTAGCTTTATTTAAACTATTATTTTCATTTTCTATCTTTTTTTGATCAGCCTCGGGTTGAGCATCGGCTGAATTTTTATTATTGTTAGCTAAATCGTCAAACATAAAATTTTTATTTTAAATATAAATTAACACTACTGTTTATTATAGCAGATATTGAAAAAATGATATAATCCAATGTCAATATTTCTACTATTTTTTTGATCTATTCTACGTGGCTTTTATAGGCTAATATTCAAACAGCCGATATCTTGAGCTTACTCACCAAATACAAACGCGCCCATTTCCCAGCCAGAGCCGAAATTATTTTGATTAAGAGTAGAAACACTGTTTGGCCAAACAGATGCCGGATTTAATCCTAGATTGTACGGGCTGCCAAGGTCTATTCCTTTATCTATTGCTGGAGAAGTGGGTTGAAGATGAAAATCTCCGACGGATGGATTAACAAAAAGAGGATTGCCGAAAAAATTATTTTTAACAATACCGCGCGAAGTGTCAGCTTTATCGCATTGCCAATAACCGGGGTTGGGACATCCTGTTGGCGAAATAAGACGGTCATAGGTGTAAAATGTTCCATGCCAATAAACTCCTCTTTTGGCTGGATTTTTGATCTCAAACATATTATTATCAATCTCAAAATTGGTATTATAATCATAGCTGAGATAATGATAATCAAATAATATAAAATTCTCGTCATTGTCATAAATAATATTATTCTTTATCTCAAGCCCTTGTTGAGCACCAGAAAAATATATAATAGAATCCATGCTTTGCGTGTCAACTCCACCAGTGAACACATTATTAAATATCTTATTATCGTACAAGACGGGGGTCGGTAGATGGGGATCATTATCCCAAGTTGCAATTTCAATTACTCCTGACATCTTTGACCCGTGAAAAGGCGGATAAAGAAAAAAGCCGTCAAAAATATTATCATAGATTTGATTGCGGCTTCCTCCCCAGAATCTAATCGCGCCACTGCCAAGATTTTTTAAATAATTACGACGGACAATATGATTGCCGCTTTCTGCGTCTCCATATGTAAGCCCACAACAAGCTGAAATTGCCCTATCCATATGAGGACACTTGCTTGGATCCAATTTGCAAGCCTCTACGCTTTCCGAATCGGCTTGCCCTTCCCAGCCATGGTTTTCAATATAATTATCCTCTATCAACCAGTGATGACCATTAGTTCCTATAACAGTTCTGTCCCCTACTGAAGCAATTTGCGCGCCAATGTCTTTAAATCTATTTTTGCTAACCACCGCATAATTGGACGGACCGCAGGCTGATACGCCAGATCCAACTGATTCAAATATGTTATTTTTTGCCATACAATAACTAGAACCATCCCGAAATTGTATAGCTGCCCGCGGACTATTTTTTAAAACACTATTTTCTACAACTATGCGATCACTATTTACCGTCATTATAAGGGCAGTATATAATGCATTTAGATTATCCCCTCCAGTAGGTCCATAAAAGTCAATACTATCAAAAACTATATCATGCTTATTTCTAATATAAACACAGTTCTTTCTTTTACCAATTTCTATATCTCCAGGATTTCCACTATTAGATCTCACAAAAACCTTGCCCAGGTTCGTTGGCATCCAACTGAATCCGTCTATCATATTTGCTTCAAGCTCGCTAATAACAGGATTCCTAGAATTTGAAGGAGCCGTATATTTAGATTCCCTATAAGACGACCAATGGCGAGACATAAGATTACCTTTAGAGTCTTCTATTCCCCACGCGGTGAGCCAAGTTGGATCAACGCTTTTAGTTGAAAAGCTGTATATATTGGCGCTTTCTTTGGTTAGCTCATTTGCTTTGGCTTGATTGCTTGCCCTGATGACCGGATTTGGACCTGAACCGTATCTGGTAAAAACAATTGGTTTGCCTTCCTCGCCTGAATGAGAAATAACGAGCTCTTCCCGCCAAACTCCGCCGGCCTTAAATAGTATACCGTCTCCAGGATTAAAATTACGACTGTTTACTTCGCTGATTGTCGCCCACGCGGTAGCATCACTTAAACCAGTATTGCTGTTCTTGCCTCCCTCGCTGGCTGGTTTGACATAATATCTGGCGCCGGTTATCTCAGGATCAACTGCTGTTGCATTAACCACAACCTTAACCGG
>JAGLLI010000153.1 GCA_023140595.1 Candidatus Parcubacteria bacterium | reverse complement strand
GCTAAATCAAAAATTAATTGCCGGCATAATTGCCGACGGTCGTACCGCGCTTAATGAATATGAGGCTAAAAAATTTTTAAAAAATTATGATATCGCAGTAGCATATAATATTTTAGCTAAAAGCGCGAAAGAAGCCGGCGCGGCAGCGGCAAAAATAGGTTTTCCAATAGCAATGAAAATTTTGTCTCCTGACATTATTCACAAGACTGATATTGGCGGAGTAAAGTTAAATATTAATACAAAAGAAGAAGCGCAGATTGCATATCATAATATTATGAAATCAGTTAAAAAATCCGAGCCAAAGGCCGTGATTGACGGAGTTTTAATTGAGGCTATGATTAAAAAACGCTATGAATTGTTAATCGGCTGTAAGAATGATTCAATTTTCGGCCCTACAATTATTTTCGGCATGGGCGGAGTGGCGGTTGAAATTTTTAAAGACTTCGCGATTGGCTTGCCTCCGCTTAATATGGCTTTGTCTTTAAATTTAATCAAGGAAACAAAAATATATAAGTTGCTTAAAGGCTATCGCAATATGCCGGGCGTTGATATTCAGGCTATTCAATTTTTATTATATAAATTTGCTTATTTGGTAGCTGATTTTCCCGAGATAAAGGAATTAGACATTAATCCATTTGCCGTTGACAAGACAGGCGGGGTTGTTTTGGATGCCAAGGTTTTACTTGACAAAAAAGTTGCCGGTAAAAAAAATAAGCCTTATTCTCATTTGGTGATTTCACCCTACCCAAAAGAATACATTTATGCCTTTAAGCTGAAAGGCGGCAAAGACGCTGTTATTCGTCCGATTCGCCCTGAAGACGAACCAATGGAGGCGGAAATGTTTTCCACTTTTTCAAAGGAAACCGAAAGGCACAGGTTCTTTCAACAAATAAAAAAAATTACGCATGAATTATTGCAAAGTTTTACGCAAATTGATTATGATCGGGAAATCGCTTTAATCGCGGAAATAACGGAAAAAAAGAAAAAGAAAATGATTGGCGTGGTTCGTTTAATTACGGATCCGCTAAGCAATACCGCCGAGTTCGCAATCGTAGTGGGCGATCCTTGGCAATTTAAGGGATTGGGAAGCGAGTTTACAAGATTAATTTTAAATATTGCCAAAGAAAGAGGCGTTAAAAAAATATATGCAAAGTATTTTAATGATAATAAAATAATGGAGAATATTTTTAAAAAATATAATTTTAAAATATCAAAAATAGACAAAAAAATTAATCGCGCTGAGTTGGATTTGTAATTTTTGGCTTGTTTTTTTGTTGATTTTGTAATATGATATAGCTATATGAAGTTAACCGTTAAACAAAAAAAACAAATAAATACTATCGGAAAAAAACATAATCTGCGTTTTATTATTATTCACGGCTCTTATGCTGTTGGCGAAGAAAAAAAAGGCAGTGATTTGGACGTGGCGATTTATGGGAAGAAAAAAATTAGTTTTGAACAGCATATGAAAATGTATGGTGATTTTGAGCAAGTTTTTGGCAATAATAAAGAAAGAGAGCTTGATTTAAAAATATTGCATAATACCAATCCGTTATTTCGTTATGAAGTTGTCCACAACGGGAAATTAATTTACGGCAGTCAAAATGATTTTGACGAGTATTGTTTGTATGCATATAAAGACTATAATGATAGTAAAAGTTTGTTTAAACTGCAAGATATTTTAATTAATAAAAGACAAAAACATTTAAATAAAACCTTAGCGCAATATGCTTAATGTAAGATTAATAAAAAAGAAAATTGATTTAATCCAAAGAGACTTGGAAAGATTAATAGATTTCAAGGATTTTACTTTTGATGAAATGGCCAAGGATTATATAAAATACGCTGCCTTAAAAAATATTTTTATGGAAATTATCGGGCGCGGTATTGATATTAACGAACATATTATTGCCAAATTGGGATCTTATCAAGATTTATCACCAAGAGATTACACTGAAACTTTTTTTTGTATGGCAAAATTAAAAATTTTACCGGAAAGTTTTGCTAAAAAAATAGCGGCAAGCGCCGGTTTTCGCAATGCAATCGTGCATGATTATGATGATTTGGATAAGAAAATAGTCTATAAAACCGTTGGCGAAGCGATTAAACAATATAGTGATTATTGCGAGTATATTTTAAAGTTTTTGGATAAAAGAAGGGCTGAGAAAGAGATTAAGGGGGTTGGGGAATAAAGAATAAATTTAAAAAATTACAAGAATTGTTTGTTTAAAAGAATAACGCGGATATTAGCATTCTTGTTAAAAATAATTCTTGTAGTTAAAAAATAACCATAAAAATAACCCTAAATGGTTATTTTTATTTTGCTAATTTTAGCTAGAAAATGGTAGTCGCTATGGTAGTCGCTATTGACAAGATTTTGATTATACGCTATATTATTTCATAAGTTGGAGATAATAAAATTTTAGTTTCAACAAAAATAATAAAAAAGGAGGTGATAAAACAATGGCTATGCCTGATATTGACAGAAATTACAGAGACAGTGATAGAAACTCAGATCACATGAAGAGTGGTAGCAGTGATTCGACAAGCATGAAAAGGCGAGTGGATAGAGCGGATAGATCCACTCCACGTCGCGATAGTAATCCATCTGATATTACGCCAAGGCACCGTAGAAATAATTAATCGCGCCAACAATTGTGGGAGAGATGCTAAATTTCAGTATCTCTCCTTTTTCTTTTCCTTAAATTTTTCTAAAAAAATAGCAAAAACAAAAAATATATGCTATAATTATTGTAAATTTAAAAAATAATTTTAATTAAAAAATAGTTTAATTCAATTTATGGAGGGTTGAATTATTTTGTATTTATATGGCAAACAAAAAAGACAAGCGGGAGTTAACAGATGTGCTGTTATCTTCGGAAAAATTTTATAAACCAAGCGAAAGTTTTAAAAAAAACACCAATTTTCCGGATTATGAAAAGACGTTAAAAACAGCAGCAAAAAATCCTTTGAAATTTTGGGAAGAAGCCGCGGAAAAATTAAGCTGGTTTCAAAAATGGGATCAGGTTCTTAATGATAAAAATAAGCCGTTTTATAAATGGTTTGTTAATGGAAAATGTAATTTAGCCTATAACGCCATTGATCGCCATATTGAAAATAATCCCAAAATGCACAATAAGAAAGCGATTATTTGGGAGGATGAAACCGGACGGGTAAGAAAATTCACTTATTTGGAATTATATAAAGAAGTAAATAAATTAGTTAATGCCCTGAAAAATTTAGGCGTAAAAAGGGGAGACATAGTGGCGGTGTATATGCCGAATATTCCGGAAATAGTTTTTGCAATGCTGGCTTGCGCGAAAATCGGGGCTATACATTCCGTAGTGTATGCCGGTTTTTCCGCAAAGGCTTTGGCAGACAGAATTGATGACGCGCAGGCAAAGGTTTTGTTTACCGCTGATGGCAGTTTTAGAAGGGGCAAGATTATTGATTTAAAAACAATCGCCGATGATGCTGCTCGCCAAGCCAAGTCAATTAAAAAAGTAATAGTAGTAAAAAACAATAACGCTAAAGTTAAATTTAATAAAAAAATTGACGTTTGGTATCATGATTTTGTCAAAGGTTTTTCAGATGTCGCGCATTGCGCTGAAATGGATTCGGAAGATCCGGCTTTTGTTTTGTACACTTCCGGAACAACTTCAAAGCCAAAAGGCGTAATTCATGTTCATGGCGGTTATGCTGTAAATGTTTTACAGACAATGGAGTATGTTTGGGATATAAAAGGTGATGAGGTGTTTTGGTGCACGGCTGATCCCGGCTGGATTACCGGTCATTCATATATTATTTACGGCCCATTGCTTGCCGGAATTACAACCGTAATGTATGAGGGTATGCCTGATATGCCAAAGCCTGACAGGATTTGGAAAGTTGTGGAAAAACACAAAGTTAATGTATTATATACCGCGCCGACTTTAATTCGCGCGATGATGAAATACGGAGCTAAGTGGCCGCAAGCCCACAAAATGCCGACGCTTAGGCTTTTGGGTTCAGTAGGAGAACCCATCAATCCCGAGGCTTGGAAATGGTATTATAAATATGTCGGCAAAAGCAAGTGCCCGATTATGGATACTTGGTGGCAAACAGAAACCGGCGCTAATATGCTGACTCCGCTGCCTTCGGCGCCGCTAAAAGCCGGTTCGGCTTGCAAGCCTTTTCCCGGAATTATCGCAGATGTTGTTGATAAAAAAGGAAAGTCCGTACCTGTCGGCAAGGGCGGTTATTTGGTTATTAAAAATCAATGGCCGAGTATGATCCGCACTATTTTTAATAATCCCGAGCGGTATATTAAAACATATTGGTCGGAAGTTAAGGGCGCTTATTTTGCAGGAGACGTTGCTTTTAAAGATAAGGATGGATATTTTTGGATACAGGGCAGAACTGATGATGTTTTAAAGGTTGCCGGACATAGAATTGGAACGGCTGAAGTTGAAAGCTCATTTGTATCGCATAAGGCTGTTGTGGAGGCAGGAGTAATCGGCGTTCCTGATCCGATAAAAGGAGAAGTGATTAAGGCATTTATTATTTTAACAATGAAAACAAAGCCCAGTGATGAATTAAAAATAGAATTAAGAAAACATGTGCGCAAAGGCGTTGGTCCGGTAGCGGTTATCAAAGACATTGAATTTGTTGAAAAGCTGCCAAAAACCAGAAGCGGTAAAATTATGAGGCGCGTTTTAAAGGCAAAAGAACTTGGCTTGCCGTTAGGTGATACCAGTTCGTTGGTTTAGCTCCACTACTTTTTTATGTTAAAAAAAATTAAAAAAAACCATCCTCTTGCCGATTTGACGACATTTAAAATCGGCGGACCAGCTGAATATTTTATTGAAATAAGCGCGAAAGAAGAATTACAAGAAACTCTCGCTTGGGCAAAAGAAAAAAATATTCAAGTCAGTATTTTAGGCGGCGGAAGTAATTTATTAATCAGCGACCAAGGCGTAAAAGGCTTGGTCGTTTTGATTAGAAATGAAAAATTGTCAGTCCATGGCGAGCGAATGATTGTCGGCGCCGGAGTGTCTTTGGCTAAGGCATTAAGCCGCGCGATAAGTTGTGGCTTGTCCGGTTTGGAATGGTCAAATGGCATCCCGCGCGCGACAATTGGCGGCTCAATCAGAGGCAATGCAGAAGCGTTTAGCTGCTCTATGTCGGATATTGTTGAAACAGTTGAAATTTTTGATACAAAAAAGAATAAGTTTGAAATTTTAAGCTGTAATATGTGTTTTTTTGGATATAGAAAAAGTATTTTTAGCGCGAATAAAAATTTGATTATTTGGGAGGCGGTTTTAAAAATGCCGTGTAAAGACAAAAAACAAATTGAGGAATTGGTTGAAAAATCTTTGGAGTTTAGGCTAGATAAATATCCCAATTTGCCAAGCGCCGGTTCTGTTTTTAAAAATTTAGATCCCCAGAAAATCAAAAAGAAAAATCCTTTATTTTTTGACAGGGAAATAAAAAATAAAGTCGGGCGGCAAGGATTGGTTGGCGCGGGATTAATAATTGATTTATTGGGTTTAAAAGGCAAGACTATCGGTAGCGCGAAAATAAGTCTTGAGCATGCTAATCATATAGTGAATACCGGCAGGGCTACCGCTGATGAAATTGCGCAGTTGATAAGCTTGATTAAAACGAAAGCAAGGGATAATTTTAAAATAGATTTGCGCGAGGAGATACAGTATTTGGGATTTTAGGCGCGTATTTAAATAGATTGTTGATTTTTTTATTTTTTTTCTGCTATTATATTAATATGATTTTATACATAGACACAAGCAAAAATAATTTAATATATTTGGCTTTAAAAAGCGGTGATGAATTAATTTTGGAAAAGAAAATCGCGGCACAATATAGCCAGGCGGAAAAGTTGTTGCCGGGAATCGATAAACTTTTAAAATCAGCAAATAGCGATATAGCAAAAATTAAAAAAATCATAGTTGTTAATTCAGGCGAGGGTTTTACCGCTCTGAGAATTGGCATAATTACGGCAAACGCGCTTGGCTTTGCTTTAAATATTCCTGTTTTTAGCAGTGATAATAAGCAGATAAAAAGCGATTATAATTTTAGCATTATTAAGCCAAAATACAAAAAAGAGCCTAATATTACGGTATCTAAGAATTTAAAAAAATAAGTACATTTTGATTTTTAAAGCAAGCCGGCATCAACTACTTGACATTTTACTTGCCAAAAAATGATTTTTTTATTAAAATAATAACAAAGCTTATAAAAATTATTAAAAATTAAAAATAATCTGAATTTTTAAACAAAAATGATTTGTTTGTTTGGATTATTACAATTTTATGGGATGGTTATCAAAATTATTTGGACAAAAAGACGAAGAAACAAAAGAGCAAACACAAGATCAAAACGATCAGGCTGTTGAGGGAGAATCAACTCAAGATGAGCAGACTGAAAGTCAGGCTCAATAAAAAGCGGTAAAAGAGCAAGCAACAATTTTTGTTGATGGTTTTTTCTAAAATTATAAATATTTATGTTAATAGACACGCATGCGCATGTTAATTTTAGTTTTTTCAAAAAAGACGCTGATGAAGTAATACAACGTACTTTAAATGAAAAAACTTGGATGATTAATGTTGGCGCGGAATATAAAACATCAAAAAGGGCGCTTGCCTTGGCAAATAAATACGAACAAGGGGTTTACGCGGCTGTCGGTCTGCATCCAATCCATCTTTTTGAAACGCGGGCGAGCGGCGAGAACTATGACTTTAATACTCGCGCCGAAGTGTTTAACTATGATATTTATGAAAAATTAGCCAAATTTGAAAAAGTCGTGGCTATCGGTGAAATCGGTTTGGATTATTACCATATTGAAACTGATGATATTAACTTAATTAAAGAAACCCAAAAAAAGACATTTTATGAGCAGTTGCTTTTGGCAAGAAAATTGGATTTACCCGCGATAATTCACTGCCGTCAAGCCCATGATGATATGTTTGAATATTTACAGGATTTTCGCAGAGAATATGCCGATTTAATCCCAAAAAACCGCCCTTGGGCGGTTATGCACTGTTTTTCAGGGGACGAAAATTTAGCATGGAAATATTTTGATTTAGGATTAATGATAAGTTTTACAGGCTTAATTACTTTTTCAGCGCAATGGGATGATTTAATCAGAAAAGTGCCTTTGGAAAAGATTATGATTGAGACAGATTGCCCTTTTATGACTC
Source organism: Candidatus Parcubacteria bacterium (assembly GCA_023140595.1). Lineage (GTDB taxonomy): Bacteria > Patescibacteriota > Patescibacteriia > Patescibacteriales > UBA12075 > JAGLYP01. The sequence continues at coordinate 161 of JAGLLI010000153.1, read as the reverse complement.
CTGAGCCGCATCGCGGACAGCGTAATGAACCGATATTTGTAAAATACGTGGCGCAAAGAATCGCTGAAATTAAAAATTTAAGCATAAAAAAAATAGCTGATATTACAACAAAAAATGCTATAGAATTTTTTAATACATAGTTGCTTGACTTTTTAAGAAAT
>JAGLLI010000152.1 GCA_023140595.1 Candidatus Parcubacteria bacterium | reverse complement strand
GAATATTTAAATGCTTTGGGCTTGGTGGTTTGGGGTAATAATTTATCTGAAAATACCGGCCGTTCCTCTTTAAAATTACCGGGCGGCGCTGATGTCGGAAAGGGTGTAAAAAAAGTTAAAGATTGGTTTAAGTCATTAATTCCTTAATTTTTAACTGTATAAAAAATTTATACACTTGTTTAAACAAATAGTCTTGATATTTTTTAATAAATATTATAAAATGATATTAATTAACTAATATCTTAAAAATACATATATGGCTGAAGTAAAACCGGAGTTAGAAACTTTTGCTAAAATTAAAGTAGTTGGAGTTGGCGGAGGAGGAGGAGCCGGATTAAATCGCATGATTGACGCCGGTGTTAAAGGTGTGGAATTTATCGCGGTCAATACCGATGTGCAGGCATTGCATTATAATAAAGCCGGAAAAAAAATTCATATTGGAAAAACGGTTACTCGCGGTTTAGGAGCCGGAATGAATCCGGAATTGGGAGGACAAGCAGCAGAAGAATCGCAAAATGAAGTAAGGGACGCGCTAAAGGACGCTGATATGGTTTTTGTTACTTACGGTCTTGGAGGCGGAACCGGAACGGGCGCCGGTCCGATTGTGGCTGAAATCGCGCGCGATTTGGGCGCTTTAACCGTAGCGGTTGTTACCAAGCCATTTGTATTTGAGGGTGTGCAGAGAAAGAATATTGCCGAAAGAGGATTGTCTGAATTGGCTGATAAAGTTGATACTATAATTACCATTCCAAATGATAAATTATTGCAAGTTATTGATAAAAAAACTTCGCTTTTAGACGCGTTTATGATAGTTGATGATGTGTTGCAGCAAGGAGTGCAGGGAATCGCCGAGTTAATTACCGTTCCGGGTTTAATTAATGTTGATTTTGCCGATGTAAAAGCGGTAATGGCTAACGCGGGATCAGCTTTAATGGGCATTGGCAAGGCAAGCGGTGAAAACAAGGCGATTGAAGCCGCTAAAACGGCAATTAATTCTCCTCTTTTGGAAATGAATATTGAAGGCGCCAGAGGAATTTTATTTACAATTACCGGCGGAGTTAGTTTGGGAATGACAGAGGTTGGCGAAGCCGCTAAAATTATTACAGCCGCGGCGGAAGAAGACGCGAAAATAATTTTTGGCGCCGTAATTGATCCGAAAATGAAAGACGAAATAAAAATTACCGTAGTCGCTACCGGTTTTGACGGACAAGTCGGTTCTAACAGGCGCGTAATTGAAAAAGAAAGAGCTTATACTGGGAATACGTATATTGCTGAAAAGGAAGCCGAGAAAATGGAAAAAAAAGAAAAAAGCAAAATATCTTCTTTAAAAGCCGCTCAAGCAGAGCCTGCCAAGAAAAAAGAGATCGCAAGCGATGCGGAAGAAGACGAATTAGGCATCCCGGCGTTTATTCGGAAGAAGATGATGTAGGGGAAAAATTGTTCAATATATCGCAATATTAGCAAATAAAAGGTTATGAATATTAGTTTATAGCCTTTTTTGATTGCTTTTTGCAAAAAAACTGCAAAGGTCAAAAATTATTTATGCAAGATATTATTAGTTGAATAAAATTTAATAAAAAATCGTATCAAAAATCTCACTAAAAAGTGAGTTTTTTTAGCGATTAGTTAACCACAGTTGACCTTGCTTTATTAATTTGATATAATCTGATATAGTTAATATATCAGATAAATATATGGCAAAAAATATTAAATTTGACCAAAGATTACAGGATATTCCTGATAATATTTGGTCTATCATAACACAAATCGATCAACTGCAAGGACAGTGGATTGCAGGGGCAAAATTAAGTCCTCAAGTTTTAGGTCGTCTTAAACGATCTGTTTTAATTACTTCCACAGGTGCATCTACTCGTATTGAGGGGGCAAAACTTTCAGACGAAGATATCGAGAAAATGATGAAAGGTATCTCTATCCAAAAGTTTACTGATCGCGATAGACAAGAAGTTAAGGGCTATTATGAACTTTTAGAAAATGTTTTTAATTCTTGGAAGACTCTTCGGTTTAACGAAGGTGCTATAAAACATTTTCATGGTGAGTTGCTTAAGTATGTGAGTAAAGACCAAAGGCATAGAGGCGACTATAAAAAGCAGGAGAATAAAGTTCATATGGTTAATGAGGCTGGCGAATCTGTAGGTATCCTTTTTGATACCACCCCAGCTTATCTTACTCCGAAAGAAATGCAGGAATTGATTGAGTGGACTGACGAGGCTTTGGTAGAGAAAAAATATCACACGCTTCTTGTTGTGGCTAATTTTATTGTTGAGTTTTTAAAGATTCATCCGTTCCAAGATGGTAATGGCCGTGTTTCTCGTGTCCTGACAAATTTGTTGCTTATTAAAGAAGGCTATGAGTATATGCCTTATGTATCTCATGAGAAATTGGTTGAGGATAATAAGCCGGATTATTATATCGCGTTACGCAAAAGCCAGAAAACAATCGGCTCTAAAAATGAAGATATCACTCAGTGGCTTGAGTTCATTTTTACCATTTTTTTAAAGCAGTCTAAGATGGCGGTGGATTTGCTTTCAAAAGAAAATGTAGAAAAACTTTTGACTCCCAAACAGATGGCAGTTTGGAAGTATTTGTTAAAAATTGATGAAGCGGCTACTCCGATGGAGATTGCGAAAAAAACTAAAGTTGCCCAGCCAACAGTCAGACAATCTCTTGATAAGTTAATGCGGCTTAAAAAGATTGAACGAATTGGACAGGGACGCAGCACAGGCTATAGAAAATTATAAAATAAATTGGGCAGAAGCTTTAAGCGAGAGCGGAAATCCAAGTACTAGTATTCATTTTTTGATTGAAGAGATAAATAGTTTATTATTGGAAGAGTTTAGTGGAAGTGCATATGTTTGATTATGAGAATAGAAAAAATAAATTAGATAAATTTTAATATAAATTTAGGCGCTGGTATAAGATTAAGTTGGTAATTTTGGAAAATTCCCATAAATATTTATTTGCCATTCGTTTATCGAAGAAATCAAATAAAGAAAAAGAGTTTATTGATCAATTGAAAAACAAAATAAAGAAGGGGCACAAATAAAACCAAATAAGCCCTTGCGGGTTAGTTTACAGGATTTTTTATCCATGCCCAATAGAATAATCTATTGAGTTTAGTAAAGATTGGTATTACTACCGTCTATCCACTGTTTTGTTCAATTGTCAGTGGCCTTACCGTCTATCTTACCTATAAACATTAATGACGCAATATTAGAAATAGTGCAAATGTTGAATAAAAATTTTTATTAATTGGAAAATAAAATATATGAAATCAATAATTCAAGAATTACAATCAGAGGCGACTAAGCATGATAGTTCAGTTACAGAGTTGCTTAGAAAGTCAAAAATAGTTGCATCAAAATTAGAGCTTAATGAATTTTTAGCATGGATTGAAAAAGAGTTAAACGGCTATAATACAAGAGATTACAAAGAAATACCAATTTATAGAATGATTAAAGGTGAACCAAAAGGCTGGAACCCATATCATGGTTGGATTACCGTAATGTTTAGTAATACACGCTCTCAAGAAACTTTATCTAAAATGCCAATAAATCAACCAGCGGGTGAATTAGAAGATCTCTATAATAGTGGATCGGATAATTTGCAAGTTCCGTATGTCACTGAAGCCCAAAAAATTATTGGCGAGGCCGTTAATTTTAAAATTAAATTTGCTTTAATGGTTGGAAAAAGTTCATTAGCTGGTATTTTAGACGCGGTTCGTAATATAATTTTAGATTGGAGTATCAAGCTTGAGAAAGAAGGAATACTGGGAGAAGGAATTATTTTTTCGAAAGAAGATAAAGAGAAGGCTCAGGAGCCTAAAACAGTAATTGAAATTGGTAGAATTGATAAATTTGTAGGCAATGTTGGGAGTGTTAATGACAATGCAACCGTTAATATATCACATGTAAGCCAAAACGAAGTTGATAATATAAAGAAACTAGTTGGGCAAATTAAAGATAATTTGAATAACATCGAAATAGTGAATACTAATAAAAAAGAAGTTGAAAAAGAAATTAAGTGTATTGAAGCAGAAATAGTAAAAGAAGAACCAGAAAAATCAAAAATTTTTAAATGTTTTTCTTCAATAAAAAGTATTATAGAAGGTGCTTCAGGTAATGTTGTTGCGCAAGGAATTATATATGGCATAGAAAAGCTTTTTTAAAAAACAAAACACAAAATTTCTCTTTTTATAGTGTTCCATTTCCCCTTTAAAACGTGTAGAGTGTACCGTAAAGAGCGCTAATGTATTGCAAGTTTTAGATTATTATCCGTTTAGGGATATTGGGATAGATGAACAACGATAGTGTAATTAATTTATGAGAATTATATGGAGAAACAACAAGCAGGAGGCTATATATTTGAATTTTTAATATTAAGGCTTTTGAAAAAATTGAAATATGTTAGTCTTAGTCAAAAACACTTACGAGGGAGAGGGGCGCTACATCAGATTGATGCAACTGGAATTTTTTCATTGCCTATTCCGTTTGTATATACCCTTAGACTAATTTGTGAAGCAAAGTATAGAGATAAAGTAGGATTGGGGGAGATTAGGAATTTTGTTGGAGTTATGAAAGACATCTCAGAGAATTATTTTATTAAAAACTCGGGAGAAAGAAAACAGAGGTATACTGATGTGGGATGTTTTTTTGGCAAAGATTCATTTTCAGAGTTTGCTCAGGATTATGCCTGGGCGCATAATATTTATATAGTTTCGTTTAGTGGAATCCGTGACCTCATGCCACTGGTTGATGCAATTAATTACTATTTAGATAATTTTCATCAGGGTAGTAGAAACAAAGAAGAAACAATAGATGATTTTGTTGATAAAATATTTAGAAGTAACGAAGACAACATCAAAAAACTAAAAAATAAAATTGATAATAAAAATTTAATAGTGGCAACACTGAATTCAACATATCCCGTAATATTTTTTGCAAACAATAGGTTGTTAAAAAAATTACACAAAAGAATGGATAACAAAGAAAGTAATAACGACAATATACCAGACGCTATAAAAACCGCTAGGCGTAGAGCAGAGGATCAGTTATCGTATATATTTACAGTTGAAATATTGGGTGAATCAGTGGATATTTCTTTGCCTATAAATATTTCTAATAAAATAATAAATAAAATATTAAGGTCTAGCGGAGGGCAAAAAATATTTGAACTGGATATTATTATGATAAGAAAATTAGATGGAAAAATTTATAGAAGAATGTTAAAAATTAATACAAAATTAGGATAGCCAAATAGTAATCGTGAACTAATATATAAATTTTATGATTAAAAAAGAAAAATATTCAGACAGGTCAAAATACAAAATTACCAGAGAGCAAGCTGAATATATCATGGGAGAAAATAAAAAGCATTTAAAGCTGATAGAGGGCAATGTTTATTGCGGGAAGTGTTGTGATAGTGTCACAATAGTTAATCATATTTTTTATATTGATAGTTTTGGCGACATTATATTAGATGGAAAATGTAAAAAATGCGGTAGTCATGTTGTTAGATGCACGGAAACCGGTGAAAACAAAGAAGCGTATGCCAGGGCGCAAGAGGTTATTAATAAGCAAAAATAATTGCTTAAGCATAGATTTTATATGAAAAAAGCCAAAAAGAGTCAGTATCTAAAGTTAAGCCACTTACTGATGAACAGGCGATATTGATAGCAAATGGCGAGATTTGTTTTTTTTTGACAAATAAAAAATATGGAATATTTAGCAAGTCCAATAATAATACTGTTTCCGATAGTGGGAATTTTTTCAATTTTTACAATGTTATTTTCCTAAGTCTATATTGCTGTCCAGGTTGGCTTATTTTTACCGCTGAAATATTTGCCGGCAAAATTTAGGTCTGCCTATTTATGGATTTTTTCACT
>JAGLLI010000151.1 GCA_023140595.1 Candidatus Parcubacteria bacterium | reverse complement strand
CTGGTTTTCCATTCCGGGTATTTACTTTTCCTTGTTGTGCTATGGGTGGCGATTATGTTCCGCTCTCAATGTGGCGCCCGTTTTATTTTAATTATTTGATCTGGATCATTGCAATTTCTCCGCTTGTTGGATTATTGGCGAGGTATAAAATAATAAAAAACAGTAAAGCCAAGAGGCGGTTATTAGCGATTTGTATTGCAATTAATTTGTCCGGGTTAGGGATGTTGCTTTTAGTTTTTGATTAACATGGCAAAATATTTATCAAGTTTTATGAAAAAATTATTAAAAAATAGTTGGCTCTTAATTTTTAATTTGATTATTAGTTTAATTTTAGCTTTGTTGCCGCGAGGACTTGATTCAAGGCTTTTTGATCTTGTTCCTGCTATTTTGGTTGTTTATATTATGTTGCCTTTTATCAGCGGAATCATATTAATACTAATTCAGAATAGAAATAAAAGCTATGAGTATTTACCGAGTTTATTAGTCGGAGCTTGTTTAAACAATGCTGTTATCGTAGTGGTAATAAGTCTAAGTGAATATTTTGGACACACACAATTTTATCGCCATTTTTTTAATTTTTATGACTTTATCGGTTTTTACTTGCCCTTGGTAGTTATGTCTCTTATTGGCGGCTTGATTGGTTTGGTTATCAGAGGTACGTCTGAGCAATTCAAAAAATATCCCAACTCAAAAATTACTTGGGCTTTCAGAAAAATATTTGGAAGTTTATTTATAAGTATCGGTGCATTGGGAGGGCTTGTTTCTGTGGCTGTATTTTTAGTCCTATTCTTTAATCCCTCAAGCTCCTGGCTCAACCTGGTAATGGTTGATTTTAGGTTGATAGATGTAGCTGGAGTTGCTCTCTATTATTTATTGCTTTTATCGGTTCTGTCTATTATTCTGATTCCTTTAACTTTTGTTGTTATTCTGGGTTTGATGCTATTTTTTTCTAAAAAGAAATTTTTTAATAAAAAATTATTTCCTCGTTTGATTATATATTTCTTTATTTGGCTGGTGATATTTTTTCTCTTATCTTTTTATATAAAATCACAATTTGAATTGAAGAAAACGGAAATGAAAGCAAATATACAAGAAGATCATATTGATATCACGGATTTCAAAAATATTTATATATCCCGTTACGTCAAATTTGACGACATAATAATCAGGCAGGGCGAGTACTTTGATATTGTAGTCAAAGGCAGCGAGTATGACCGCATCGGATTGGATTTTGAAAAGATTGGCAAAACTTTGAATATTGAAAGATCGGATCTGGAAACATATTATAATACCAACACTTGGACCGTGGAAAATAGGGATAATATTTTATTTCATGCTGGCACTAAACATTTAACTATAGAAGTAACAATGCCCGATATTGAAAAAATTGAAAATGAGGGCGCCAATATTGAATTGGAAAATTTGGAGGTAGATAATATTGAGATCAAGCTAAACAAAAGGTTTAATAATACAAAAGGAAGCATCAAAGTTGAAGATATGTTAAGGCTCGATGCCAAGGGCGGTATAATCAATTTGTCCGGATCGGCTAGGAATTTAATAATTAATTCAGGCGACTGCTGGATTGAAATGGATAAATTTATAACAGAAAATGCTACTATCAATGCAGTAAATACGAGTAGGCTGAATGTGAATGTAAGTAATAATATGGAAGTGCAGACAAACGAAAATTCTGGTATTACAAATTACTACAATAAATAATGATAGAAAAAGTATGGAATTCATAAAAATGTTTTTAGTTGTATCTATTTGTCTGGTTTTGTTTTTTGTTTTTTATAATAAATGTGAAAACGATTTTAAAATTTATTCAGAAAAAGGGTACTGTGAATTTAATTTAAAAACATGCGAAGGTTTTTGGGGCTGTAAAAAGTACGACGAAGTACAAGTTCCATGTGGCAGTATATCTACTTTGTGCGGTGAAAAAGTACTTTGTAATTGTGATGAGTAGATTATTTTAAGTAAAAATAAAATAAATGAAAAAATTTAAACCAGTTATTTTAACTTCAATTATTTTTGCCATTGTTTTAGCTTTGGTATCTTCCAAATTTGAATAAGTTGATTTTTATTTTTTAAAATTTAAACATCAAGATTGGTAACCTTGCGCGCGTGAGTTTGGATGAATTTTTTACGCGGGGCAACATCTCCGCCCATTAGCATATCAAATATTTTGTCAGCCTCGGCAGCGTCATCTACGGTTACCCTGCTCATAATGCGCGTTTTCGGGTCCATGGTAGTTTCCCAAAGTTGATCGGGATTCATTTCACCGAGACCCTTGTATCTTTGAATGTGAATTTTTTTATTGGGTTTTTTATCGTCTTCGGTTTTTTTGTTATTATCATCGGCATTTTCTTCCTCAGAGTTTTCTTCATCTTTTGCGTCTTCGGGCATACCTCCGAATTCTTCAATTATTTTAGTTTTTTCTTCTTCGCTAAAAGCCCATTCAACTTTCGTTCCTTGTTTTATTTGATAAAGCGGCGGCTGGGCAACGTATAAATGACCTTCTGTTACCAGTTGTTTAAAATGTCTAAAAAACAATGTCAGTAAAAGCGTTCTGATATGCGCGCCGTCAACATCGGCATCAGTCATGATAATTACGCGATGATAGCGCAGTTTTGAAATATCAAGCTGTTCGTCAATATTCGTGCCCATGGCAATAACCAAATTTTTAATTTCATTATTGGCAAGCATCTTATCAAGACGCGCGCGCTCCACATTTAAAATTTTTCCCCTTAGTGGTAAAATTGCCTGAAAATGGCGATCTCTGCCTTGTTTTGCGGAACCGCCGGCAGAATCACCCTCAACAATGTATAGCTCACACTCTTCCGGCTTGCGACTGGAACAGTCGGATAATTTTCCAGGCAAAGTCATTCCGTCTAAAGCGCCTTTTCTAAGAATTGAAGCGCGAGCGGTGCGGGCGGCAATTCTGGCTTGGCTTGATAAAACACATTTGCCGATTATAGCTTCGGCTTCTTTTGGGTGTTCTTCCAAAAAAACAGTAAAAGCCTCGCCGAATATTTGTTCAACATGGCTTTTGATTTCCGCGTTGCCGAGTTTGCCTTTGGTTTGGCCTTCAAATTGCGGATCTTTTAATTTAACGCTGATTATCGCAACCAAACCCTCTCTAACATCTTCACCTGTTAAATTTTCATCTTTTTCTTTAAGCAGTTTTTGATTGCGAGCGTAAGAGTTAATGGTTCTGGTTAAAGCCGTGCGAAAACCAACCAAATGGGTTCCTCCTTCCAAATTATAAATATTATTGGCAAAAGGCAGAACGTTTTCATTAAATTCATCATTGTATTGTAAAGCAACTTCAACTTTTGAATCTTCAATATCTTTCTCAACATAAAAACAAGTTTCATTTTTTATGTTTTTATTGCAATTCAAACTTTTAATATACGATTTGATTCCGCCTTCAAAATAAAATACGAATTTTTTCTTTCTGTGATCAGATCGCTCGTCGCTTAATTTAATGGTGATTCCTTTGTTTAAATAAGCCTGCTGTCTGTAATGATCTAATATTTTTCCCCAATTAAATTCGGTTTCAGAGAAAATTTTTGTGTCAGGTTTAAAAGTTATTGTGGTTCCGGTTTTTTTTGTTGTACCAATTGCTTTTGTTTTCTTTTGCGGTTTGCCGATTTTATATTCTTGAACCCAGATTTTGCCTTCTGTGTGAATTTCCGCTTTCATATATGAGCTTAAAGCGTTAACAACGGAAACGCCAACGCCGTGAAGTCCGC
>JAGLLI010000150.1 GCA_023140595.1 Candidatus Parcubacteria bacterium | reverse complement strand
TCTTCCGTGGCAATCGCCACATTGTCAACCTCGTCCGCCTCCAAAGTAAGCATGACCCATCCGCCTTTTGATCCTAAAATGCTGGATTCGGCGGTTTGATATGGAATATAAACCGCTTCGTCCTTGCTTGTGCGTCCCAGACTGCCTCCTGTTTCGGCAAAATAACCGATTACCTCAAGCTTCTTGCCGTTGATGGTTACCATACTGCCGACAATCTGGCTTTCGTCTTCATAAAGGCTTTCCACCACGTCGCTTCCTAAAATAATAAGCCTGTCTTTTGAGTCTGCTTCTTCTTTGGTGAAAATACGTCCCTTAACGATTTCTTGTTTTGAAATTTCAAAAAAATCCAAATCCGTTCCGACAATTGAAAAAGAGCTTTCATTGGATTCATAACCTACAACAGAGCTTCCTTGAATAACTCCGGTTGCCAAAGCAATATGTTCGGCTTTTTCACGTATTATTTTAACATCGTTAATTTCAAGTTTTGAACTGGCTGTCGCTCCCCGCCCCATACTTCTCATAACCATTATTGACTTCGCGCTAAGACCGGCAAATTGCTCATCAACAGCAACGCGCGCGCCTTGTCCAATCGCGAAAACCGCGATTACGGTTGACACGCCGATAATAATCCCCAGCATTGACAAAAAACTCCTGGTTTTGTTTGCCAAAAGCGATTCAAATGCCATTTTAAATATTTCAAATTTCATAATTTAATAGCTGCTTTTTAATTTATAATCATTATCAACCACTTTTCCGTCTCGCAAATAGATAATTCTGTCAGCGTATTTGGCAACCTCGGCGGTATGGGTTACCATAATCACTGTTTTGCCTCTTTCTTTAAAACTTGTGAATATTTTCATAACTTCAATTCCTGATTTTGAATCCAAAGCGCCAGTCGGCTCGTCCGCTAAAATAATTTCAGGATCATTAATAAGCGCTCTTGCGATTGCCACTCTTTGCTGCTGCCCGCCTGATAATTCAGTCGGTTTATGCTCTGCTCTGTCGCCAATACCAATGCTGTCTAACAGCTTTTTCGCGCGCTCTTCACGTGTCTTTTTTTCTTCGCCGGCATACAATAAAGGCAGTGCAACATTTTTTAAAGCAGTCAAACGAGTAAAAAGATTAAATTGCTGAAAAATAAAGCCCATTTTTTTATTGCGGATAAAAGCCAAAGTAAAATCATCTCTAACTTTACCGATATTTTCTTTGCCTAAAAAATATTTTCCAGAGCTTAACGGATGCAAACAGCCGATAATATTTAAAAGCGTTGTCTTGCCTCCGCCAGACTCCCCCATTATTGCCACAAGTTCACCTTTGACAATTTCCAAATCAATACCGCGAAGCACGGGAATCTCGTCGCCATTAGCCAAATAATACGACTTTTTTACGCCTTCTAATTTTATTTCCAATTTTTTTGACATTATATTAATTGTATGCTATTTTATAAAATCGTACAAATACTATTAAAAAATTATTTACTAAACTTTTAACCTGCAAAAAGGAGGTATTATGGAAAAAGAATATTCAAGTGATAAAAAAAATGAATTAAAGGCAGCAAACGAACAAGTAATGAATATTTTAAAACAACTAAAAGATAATTCCATAAAATTCAATGACAACCAATTTATTCTAATTATAGTAAATACAATTACATTGGCATTTAGCAGCAAACTTGCTGATTTAATTGCCAAAACTAAAGGACCTAACCATTTTGCTAACTGTATGGAATTAGCTTACAAAAAAATCTTTAAAGCAATAAATGAACTTGAGATAGAGTAATTTATTGTTTTAATTCAAGAAACCAAAAGCGTACAGTAAAATTGTGCGCTTTTTAATTTTTCTGATTCTTTAATACAAAACAACATCTCCAACATTAAGCCCGCTTATTACTTCAACGTATTTGCCGTCTGTAAAACCGGTAACAACAGGGATCCACTCTCCTGACTTAAGCTGGGCTGATGGTTTGTCATTAACATTGCGCACGGCATCAACCGGAATTTGCATAACATCGCGGACTCCGGCGATTACAAAATCCACAAAAGCCGTCATTCCTTCTCTGACTTGCGCTATTTTTGAATTTTCAAAAATCACCCTAACCAAATATGTAACAATGCCGTTATTGTTTGTTTTTGATGTTAAAGAAATAAAACTTATTTCTCCTTCAAGCCTTAATTCGTCCAAAGCGTCAAAAGTCGCGTAAGCCTTTTGTCCAACTTTTAATTTGCTAATATCCGCCTCTTCTATATTAACTTCTATAAATAAAGTGTCATTATTAATTATCTCAACAACAGGGCCTGTGTCATTACTTAAAATAATATCACCCGCCTTGTAATTTAGCAAAGCCACTTCGCCGTCAATCGGCGATTTCAATATTGCCTTGCTTAAATCATTTTTTGCCTTATCAACATTTATTGCCGCCGTAGTTAATGACGATCTGGCTGAGGCCAATTCAGACTCTGTTAACGGTGCCAGCAATTCATCATAATCCTGCTCTTCATTTCTTAATGACAATTCTTTGGATGCCAATGACGCTTCCGAGTTCGCTATATCTTGTGCGACTTCCTCCTTGGCAATTTCCAAATCTTCAATCGCTTCATTATAATCTGATAAATAATTATCCAAACCGTCTTTAACATCTTCCAGACTTTCCAAATCAGCATCTAAGGCAAAAATTTTCGTATTAACCGCGGAACGATTTGAATTTATGGTTGATTTAAAACTATCCAGCTGGGTCTGCGACAAATTTGTTGAAATAATACTGGCTGAAAGCATTTCTTGCATAACAAACAAATGATTTTCCATATCAGCCAAGGCAATGACAGATTTTTCAGCCACGCTGTCTATTTCTGAACAAGCATCGTTTATGCTAAGAAACACAGCTAAGCTGTCAAGCTTTTCTTTGCTGTTTTTTGCTATGCTATATGTGCTTTTGGCCGAGGTATAGGTTGATAAATTTTTTACGCCCAAATTATTTTCAAAAGTGTCATTAATGCTTGTGTTGTCTACTCCGATTATTTTGTCAGAATCAGGCAAAACCCCTTCCAGCATAATACTGACCGCTTTTATCTCGTCAACTATGTCTTTATAGGCGCCGTTTATATCTTCGCTGTTTTCAAAACTATCATTTTTATCTAAATTTTCTTTTGCGGTTTCAATATCTTTTTCAGCATTATTTATTTTTTCCCGCGCCGCTGTTTTTATTTTTTCCAAACTTATTTTAGCTTGTTCCAAATTTATTTTTGCCTGTTCAATTGACGCTTTTGATTTGGCAATTTCATCATCAGTTGCTCCTGCAATTTTTTCATTATAACTTGCCAAAACAGACTGATAGCTTGCATAAGCCTTATTTAAATCATATTCCAAATCATCTGTTTTAACAGAAACGATTTTATCGCCCTTTTTTATTGAATCGCCTTCTTTTACAAATAATTCTTTTACCTCCAAAGTATCGCTATTAACTGAAAACGAAAGCTTAACCCCGTCTTCAGCAACAACTTTTCCCTCAGATTCAATAACGATTTGCAAATCACCTTTTTTAACAGTTAACTCTTTTGGCTCTGCTTTTTTTGTTTCTTTTTCTTCCTTATCATCAAAATACGCCCAAGCGCCGCCGGTAATAACCAAAACAGCAATTAAAAAAATAATAATTATGCTCTTTTTTTTAAAAAAACCA
>JAGLLI010000015.1 GCA_023140595.1 Candidatus Parcubacteria bacterium | reverse complement strand
TCAAGCTGGAGGAGAGTGCCTGGGGAGACAGTGCCGATGCCGATGTTGCCAGTGGCTTTAATCAAAATACTCCCATCAATATCTATATCCATATCGCCTGCACCGTCAGTTTTAGACTGAATATATGCAGATGCTGCTGAAGTCCCAGCTTCGAACAACAATCCAGAGCGAGAATCTGTTGCATGAGTTGGATTATATAACTTCAACATAAAATTATCCGAACCAGGAGCTATTATTTCTGAAACTTCCAACTTCGCCCCAGGCGCATCCGTCCCAATCCCCACATTGCCCGAACTATCAATCCTCATCGCCTCCGCCAAAGCGCTCCCTGAATGAGTAGAGAAAATCAAATCTCCTTTTGTGTCAACTCCTGTCCCGTCGTGGCTTCCTTGTATCTGGGCAAGAGCGGCGTTCTCGTGGTCTTCAAAGATAATCCTTGTCTCCGCTCCTCCGTCTGTGTTTTCATCAGTAGCGTTTTTAAGAGTAAGATAAGCATCCCCGTCTTTTTCAAGCTGGAGGAGAGTGCCAGGGTCAGTAGTGCCGATGCCGATGTTGCCGTTATTTATAATTGTCATTAGTGGATTTACTGCAAGGCCAGTCCACAACCCAAACTTTAATGCATACTGACTTGCTGCTAAATTTTCGTGCTGAATTTTGCCTGTAATTGTTCCGTCTGAAAAAGATGAAAACCCTAATGTTGTAATTGTTCCATCTGTTGAATCTTTATTTTTTATAGCCAAAGGAATAGTTTCGGTAGCAGCACTAGTATTAACAATCTCTAATTTGTTCCCAGGACTATCCGTCCCAATCCCCACATTGCCTGCCGCGTCTATTACGAAAGGCGAAGTGTCGGATGCTTCATCGTCAACGCGCAAAGAAAGTCCGCTCCCAATGTTTTCAATAAAAAGCGCTCCGCCATTTCCTGAATTTGTAATTTCAAGAGTTTCGTCAGCAGCGTTAGATCCGAAAAATCGGATCGCGCCAGAATCAACGGCAAGCGTCCTGCCAATGCCGGCGCCTCCTTCATCATACGCCTGATCAAGAGTATTGCCGCCCACAACGCTCACATTCTGCCAAATTAATTCTCCACTCCCATTGGTCATTAAAAACTCGTTAACAGACCCGTCATCAGGGGGAAGAACATATGTCGTTGATTGCGTCATTGAAGCGTTTGGTTGAAAAATTATAGAGTAATCAGCCGCGCCCTGCTCCGAATAGATCGTGAACTGCCCGTCGCTGCCGTCCTGCCCGCTTTGCAAATTAGTGAAAACAGCCGCGGCTGGGTCCGAAACGCCTATAACCGCGCCGTCAATGGTTCCGCCGTTTATATCAATAAAAGTTAAAGTTGACAAAGAAGTAATATCGGCATTGTCCCCTGAAACAGCGGGTGTGACAACAGTGCAATTCGCGTCTCCCGGCGAACAGATTGGCGCTAAAGTCTCACCGGGCGCGTATGGAGAAGTTGGCGGCGCGGCAACCGCGAAATAAATAAAAGCAAAAGAGGAAATAAAAACACTGCCAAGTAAAAACTTGGAGCCGCTGCTTAAGCCTCTTATTATTTTAGAAAATTGAAATAATTTTTTCATGTATATAATTATTATAACACAATTTTTTATAAATTTAAACACGATCATAAAAAAAATAATTCTTGTTATAATAATACAACATTTTCACCTAAAATACAATTTTTTATGCTAAAACCGGCTATTTTGTCACAGTGCCTTAGGCAAGGGCAAAGAAAAATAAAATGTCGCACCCTTATTTTTGCCCTTGCTTTCAGCCCAAACCCTGCCTTTATGCAATTTTATCATCTGTTTTGCCACGTACAGACCCAGTCCGGTTCCTTCGGTGTGAATTAGCGGCGTTAATGAACCGCGATAAAATTTTCTGAATAAGTTTGTAATTTCTTCACTGGAAAGCCCGATGCCTGAATCGCGGACGCTAAAAATTATTTTATTGTTTTTGTGTATTAATCTTATGATAATTTTTCCTTTTTCAGAATATTTAATCGCGTTATCAAGATAATTTAAAATTACATGGCGAATTTTTCCCGAATCAGCTATTATGCAAGGAATTTTCGCGACAGACGGCTTATAAACCAATTCGTTGCCATTCTTTTTCGCGGTATCTTGCAATTCATCTATCACGCTAATCGCCAACTCTTCTATGTCAGTCTCTTTTAAGTTAAATTGCAAATTGCCGGACTCAATGCGTGAAATATTTAATAAATTCTCAACCAGTAATATTAATCTTTCATTGGAATCATAAACTTTTTTAATTGAACCGGCTATGCTTTCCGGAAGTTCGCCAAAATTACCCTCCATCATCATGGAAATATATCCCTTAATAACCGTTAAAGGCGTTCTTAGCTGATGCGAGGCAATGGAAATAAAATCGCTTTTAGCCTTATCCAGTTTCATTAATTCATTATTTGCTTCCCGCAATTCTTTTGTCGCCCTTGCCACTTCCTCTTCAAGCTTATTATTAAAATTCTTTGTTTCCTGATACATTAAAGCGTTTTCAATCGCCATTGAAGCCTGAGCTCCTGCTATTCCAAGAGTTTGCAAATCTTTTTTATTGTAAGTACCGCCGGTTTCTTTCCTGCCCAAAATAAAAAAACCGGCAAACTTATTCTTTATATTTACCGGCATAAGCGCGCCTGCTTTTAATTTAATTAAAAATCCGGCTAATTCATCTGAATTTTCACAGCAATTAATTAGGCTTTCAATTGCCATAGCCTTGCTATCCGCAAAACAATTTTTATTTAAAGTACAGCTTATATTTTTTTTATAACTGAAATTTACATCAAATCCATTGTTGAATACTATGGAAAAATTATTATCGCTTTCATTATAGCTGAATACGACGAAAGACTTAGCCCTAAAGGCATCGCAAAGCAAATCGGACAATTTTATATATATTTCATCAACATTCAAAGTATTTTTTAAGCTCTTATTTAATCCCGCAATAACATTCAGGCTATCACGGCTGTATGGAAAAATAAAAACTTTTGCCATCCATGAATAAAAACTTTTTATAAGCGGAAAAATTAAAATCGCAAAAATTATAATAACAAATTCCGCCCAAAATCCAACTAATAATAAAAATGAATTTATTAAGGACTTTAACAATAGCGCAAAAATTAAAACGGTTAAAAATGAAGATAAAAAAATAAACAGCCGTTTTGATAAAGCGGATAATTCAATTGCTTGATTGATTATAAACATGCGGAAACAAAAAACTATGCTTAATACAAGATATAAGCAAAGCTATGCTTAAATAAATATTAATATAATTATTAAAACAAACGCGCGGACTATCTTAAAAGCTGCGGTCTTGGCTCGTATATTTGTTCAATTTTTCTGCTTAAACATTGCGCGCCACTGTCATGCGGCCACATTTCCTTATTAAATCCATTCAAATCAATATCGCTTATATTTGATGTAATAAAATTAGCGCACAACTCATATTTTTTATCTTCAAGTTTATTATAAGCGTAATTCTCGTTAGAGCTTGGATGTTTTAAATCTTCTTCCGTTATATATGAAAATTCATCTTTTAACACCGCTAATGATTCCGGCAATTTTTCTTTTTCCCTAAAATAATTCTGCACCGCGTTATCAATGGAATTAAAATCATTCAAAACCGCTTCGTCTGTTTTTCTGTTTCTGGTCTCCGCGGGCGACTCAACCACAAACAATGAAGCAATAAACACGCTAATAATTACAATCAATGACGCGTAAAAATATATTCGTATAATCAAATCTTTTTTCTCTTTAACTTCTTTTCTTTTAATATCATAAAAATAAAAAGTAAATATAGAAGCGGCAATAGCAAGCGCCGTAAGCGCTTTTAGAAAAAATTTAAACGTTAGCTCTCCGTCCAAAAAACTGTTAATAGTCATAATCAGCCAGACAATCATAACAACCGAGGAAACAAATAATATAAAATAACTAAGCCATTTGCGGATTGCCGAATCTTTATCAAGAATACCCAAAAACAAATTTTTGTATATTTGCCTCATGGTAATAAAAAATATCGGAGTGGCAATGATCAAAGAAGAAATCCCGAATTTTAAAGCGTCCGGCTGATAACGACCACTGGAATCACTTATAATATCAATAATCTCCTTGTTAATTATCTGAAAAATAATCATTCCGACTGCCAGAGCCGTAAAAATCAAAGAAAAAAGGCTTAACATGTAAAAAAATGCGAATTTTGCGTTGTTTTGCTGTTCCATGTATTTTATCTTAAAATTTAATTATTATTAATATTTTACTTGATAATAATTAAAATCAGATTATATATTTTTTTCCAAGCTTGAAATAATTTCTTTTGTCCGCGTGCTAAAACGATAACCGTTTGCTTGCAATTTTTTATATAATTCTGGCGCGCCTTTTTTGAATATTACTCTTAAATATTTACCCAGCTGAGATGAATTTATTTTTGAGTTTTTTCTGAATCTTTTTTCCACTTCCTTTTCAAGAAAATAATCTGCCAGCTTCTCTGGGGCTTTAATATTATATAAATTCAATACTTTATCTTTTCTCCATTGCGGAAACACTCTAAGCGCGCTTTCTCGTTTATCTTTATGATATTCCCGAGCGCCAATCAATTTTTTTATCGCCAACTGCTGAAATCCAATATCGGAAAAACCTTTCTTTTCCTCTTCAGCTTCTTCAAGAACAATGCCTAATAAATTTTGGTCTACTTTGCTGTTTTCAATAAGATTCGGATCAATCTTAAACGAATTGCCAGCTTTATCATACATACTCCAACTCCCATCTTTTGTCGCGCCAATATTAAATTTATCTGGCTTAACACCGGATTTATTAAATGCGCCCTTTATTCTCACTAAATGATAAGCTATCTTTGTTTTTTCTTCCTCATCCTCGGTATTTAACAAGCATTCCTCAAGATTATTAATAAAATCGGCTACGGTTCTAATATTCTCTTGTTTTTCTTCATGTATTTTCTTAGAATTTTTAATACCTTCCAATATATTTTTTTCTGTTATATCTTTATTTTTTGGGCTTTCTTCTTGCTTTTTTTCATGCGCAATATCATCATTAAGTGCCATTTCTTTAACCGGCTCTTGCGATTTTTCTCTTATTTTTAATTCTTCTGCTTGTTCCATATAATATTATTATACACTTAAATCATCTTTTAATCAATTTTTCTAATCCCAAGCCCAAGCTCTTTAAGTTCTTTTTCGTCAATCGGAGCCGGCGCGTTAAGCATTAAATCGCGGCCTTTGCCGTCTTTTGGAAAAGCTATAACCTCGCGGATATTCGGTTCGTCAGCCAATAACATTACAAACCGATCAAGACCCATTGCGATTCCGCCGTGAGGCGGAGCTCCGTATTCAAAGGCTTTAAGCATATGTCCGAAACGGCGCTCGGCATCGCTATCTGATATTCCAAGGACTGTAAAAATTTTTTCCTGCAAATTTTTTTCATGTATCCTTAAAGAACCGCCGCCGATTTCCACGCCGTTCAAAACCAAGTCATAAGCATGCGATCTTACTTTAAACGGATCTTTATCCAATAACTCCATATCCTCTTTAAGCGGACGGGTAAAAGGATGATGAGCCGCGCCCAATGCGCCGGTTTCTTTGCTTTTTTCAAATAACGGAAAATCAACAACCCATAAATACGCCAAAATATCTTTAGGAATCAAATCCAGCATTCTTGCGCATTCTTTTCTGACAGCACCCAAGCTTTCACAAGCCGTAATAAATTCGTCCGCTCCGAAAAATACTATATCACCAGACTTTGCTGTAACTTCATTTAGAATATTTTGAGCCAAATCTTCTCCTAAAAATTTTACAATCGGCGATTGCAATTTACCGTCTTCTTTAATAATTATATAAGCCAAGCCTTTGGCGCCGTTATCTTGCGCTATTCTGGTTAAATCATCAATTTCTTTTCTTGTAAATTTAGCTCCTTTGCTAATTTTTAAAGCATGGACTACATGGTCATCCTTTTTTGCCATATCTGCAAACACTTTAAAACCGCAGCCAACTACCATTTCCGTAATCGGCTTAATTTCCAAGTCATACCGGATATCCGGCTTATCAGAACCATAACGCTCCATTGCCTCCTGCCATGTCATTCGCAGGAAAGGCTTATTTAATATCTTTTTCTCAGGTACGATTTTTTTTGAAACCTCTAAAAAGCATCCTTCCATAACATTAACAATATCTTCTTGTTCCGCAAAACTCATCTCAATTTCAAACTGAGTAAACTCCGGCTGTCTGTCTCCGCGCAAATCCTCATCCCGAAAACATCGGGCGATTTGAAAATATTTATCAACTCCGCCAATCATTAAAAATTGCTTTAACTGCTGCGGGCTTTGCGGCAGAACGTAAAACTGTCCGGGAAATGTTCGCGCCGGAACCAGGTATTCACGACTTCCCTCCGGAGTATCTTTTACCATGCAGGGAGTTTCAACGTCCAAGAAACCTTCCTTATAAAAATAATCACGAATTGATTTTGTAACTTCATTTCTTAATCTTAAATTTTTCTGCATTTTTTTTCTCCGCAAATCAATATAACGATACTCCATTCTTATTTCCTCATTAGCTTCTTTAGCTTTTTCTTCGCTTAATTCAAAGGGCGGGGTTTTTGATTCGTTTAATATTTCCAGTTTTTCTATTTCCACTTCGATTTCTCCTGTTTTTAATTTTTTGTTTATCATATCTTCGGGTCTCGCAATCACTTCACCAACAGCGCAAATAACCCATTCGTGCCGCAATCTGTCGGCTTGCGCGTGGGCTTCTTTATTAATTTCAGGATCAAATTTAATCTGCGTCAATCCGTAGCGATCCCGCAAATCAATAAAAATAATTCCTCCATGATCCCGCCTGCGATGCACCCATCCGCAAAGCGTTACTTGTTTGTTAATTTCTTTTTTAGTAAGTTCTCCGCAAGTATTTGTTCTTAGCATAATATTACAAATTAAATTTATTTATTAAATTTCAATTAAGCTATATTTACATTATAACAAAAAATTTCTAAAATTGGCAAATTAAGAAAGGCCAACCCGTTTACTCAAGGTTGGCCTTTTGGTTTTTTTGCATTAGGATTAAAAAGTATCTTGTATTATTTCTTTGTTTTACGCGATGTTACGCTGGATATTTTTTTAATTTCATAATCAGAAGGCTTTAATTTAAGCTCTTTTATCGCATAAATTTTTGCTTCTTTTTTATTTAAAAAATCTGGATAAAAAGCTAAATCAAATAAAATAATTATTGCCCAATTTTCTTTTACTTTCATAATTTCCTCCTTTTTGATTTTAGGCATACCAACTATATACCGCTTTAATTTTTAATTTACTGTAACCGCAAAAAACATCCGGTACATATGACTGTTGTTTATAATAACCAAACGGATCCGCGCTAGAACCTAATATTCCCAACATATTTTCCCCTCCTCTTTACTTAAAATTATAGTTATAAAACACAATAATGCTTTTTATCACCTCAGAAGAAATTTTTTTATTAACGAACAATTTTGAGATATCTATAAAATTTTCTTTAACTATAAACCTTAACAGCTTAATGGAATCTTTATGGATTGTCAAGCAGTTTTTTTGGCAGTTTTTTTGGCAATCAGAGCAAGCCAAACCGCCTTTTTTGAAATCAAAATAATTGCCATTTGGATTAATATCCTTTCGGCATACTACGCACGAATAAAGCTCTGGGCGATATCCCAGCTGGCAAACTAATTTTAAAATAAAAGCATGCAAAAACAAATTATAGTTAATATTTTTATTAATATCTGATAATACTTCTAAAAAATCATTTATTAAAAAAAATAATTTTGGATCAACTTCATGCTCTTTAATTATTTTATTTAAAATCGCGAAAGAACGGCCAGCAACTTCCAGTTTTTCCAAATCACTTTTAATCCCAAAAAAACAATTTGTTGATTTAGCGCCGCCGATATAATTATATCGCCTCCCGCGCACAATCATTAATTCAGACAAGCAAAACGGCTCAATGTGTCCTGCCATTTTTGATTTTATTGACCCCGTGCCTCTTGCAACCAAAAACATTTTTCCGTGTTCCAAACTATACGCCAAAACACGGCTGTCATTTTCGCGAAAAGCATACCGATTTAATACAATAGCTTGAATATTAAAAGTCTCTTCCATTGGTTTTATCAAAATAACTCTGCAAAATTATCATTGCCGCAAGAGAATCACGCGCGGCTTTAGTTTTTTTTGTACCGGATAAAGCATCCGCGGCCTTGCTAGTCAATCTTTCATCAATTAATTCTACCGGAATATCACAATTATTTTTTATAAAATTTAAAAATTCTTCAAAATCTTCACCTAAATTATCTTTTGCGCCTGACATTTTAATCGGCTGCCCGATTATTAAATAGTCTATTTTTTCTTTATTTATAATATCAATTATCTCGCTTGCTTGCGAAACAACGCAAAAAGGGCTTGCTAATCTCGTTTCACTATCACCCAAAGCCAAACCAATGCGTTTCTTACCCCAATCAATTCCTAAATATTTTTTTTCTGAATAGTTCATAAATAATTAAGTTAAAATTTCATATCCATCTTCCGTAACAACGACTGAATGTTCAAAATGAGTGCTTAAACTGTCGTCCATTGTCGCAAAAGTGAAGCCGTTTTCTAAAGTTTTAATATGCCAATCGCCGATTGTTATCATCGGTTCAATTGCCAAAACCATGCCTGCTTTTAATACTTCGTCCTTAATATCTTGGCTGCTTGCGCGATAATTTGCAACTTGCGGCTCTTCATGCAGGTCATACCCAACGCCATGCCCGACTAATTCGCGCACAACGCCATAACCGTTTGCTTCGGCATGTTTTTGAAT
>JAGLLI010000149.1 GCA_023140595.1 Candidatus Parcubacteria bacterium | reverse complement strand
CAAAATTGATTCACTCATAATTTTTAAATAATTATTTTAATTTTATCTCATTATCAAAACAAAAGAAGCGATATTTCTATCGCCTGAATTTTCATCCAGCCAAATATTTATCATTTTATCTTTTGCAATATCACTTAAAGTCGCCTCTACCATCTCTCTTTTTTCCGTATTTTCAGTATCCGGCTTTAACATTTTAATGCCAACCGGAATTAAAACTTTTTCTTCTCCGGTGCTCATTTCTTTCATTCTTTCAATCATTGCGGCTTGCGCATCCGCGTCAGTATTTCTTGCGCCGTTCATACCGTGCCCCATTCCGGGTACTCTTCCAGCTGATCCGTTAAAACTTGGCATAGATGTTTTTTCAGTATCTTTTTCATCTGAGTCCTCTTCGCTCGGCATATCACTCCCCATACCTTCTCCTCTTTGCGGACGATCAATTTTTAAAATAGTAACCTCATTTCCAGTAATTGATTTTATTAATCCGGAAATATCCGCATTTCTTTCCGGCTGTCCGAAATCAGGTCTGCGAAATTCCCGATTTTCAAAATTAACGTCTTTATTTTGGCTTGTTTGATTTTTATCACAAGCGCTTAAACCGAAAATTACAACAAGAAACATTGTTAAATATAATATTTTTCTCATAAAAATCTATATATTAAAAAATTATTAAAGCTCTATTATATATTACGCAACAAAAATATTTTTCTTTCATTTATCTTAGCAACCGCGCGCAACTCCCCATCTAACAATTAAATTGGAAAATAAAACCGGCACTATAAATTTAAATATAATGCTGGATGCGATAATTATGGAATATAAATTCGCGTCAATTATATTGTTGTCAAACAAAATTTTAATTATTATTATGCTTGTACTAAACCTTACCGAAAGTCCTATTCCAAGCAAAATTGACTGCTTTGCGCCAAGCTCTTTTTTGGCAGCCAAATAGCTGCCTAAAATTTTTGCGGTTTTGGAAACAGCCACCACTAATAGGACTAATAATGGGCTTGCCAGTAAAATATTTATATTAATTGACAGACCCACCCAAAGAAAAAATATCGGCGTGAAAAAACCGTAACAAAGCGCCTTGATCTCGCTTTCAATCGTTAATAAACGCGTCTCAGGCATAAATGTTTTAATTGCAATTCCGGCAAGTATCGCTGCAATCGGGGTCGCGTGCGCGTATTCGCCTATTCCAAGGTAAAGAAAAAGCAAAAACAAAGAAAATAAAAAAATAATTTCAACGGAAAAATGATTAAAATTTTGCGCGCTTTCTTTGAATTTTGAAGCTATATAAGTCAAGAAAAATAAAAGTAATAGCAATAATAAAACCGCAAATATACTAATATGCGAAGATGCCGCCGCTGTTCCTGTTAAAAAAATTACTCCGATCAAAATCACCAATTCAATTGTATTATCCAAAAACCCAATGCCGATTATGCTCTGTCCAAGCTTGGTATTGATTATTTTAAATTCATCTAAAATCGGAATCAATATTGCCTCGCCTACTGTCGCAAAAGACAAAGATACGATTAGAGAAACCAGCCAGCTATAATCAAAAACAAAATGAATTAACAATCCGCCGAAAAGCGCTTCCAAAAAAATAATAAAAAAAGTGGATTTAAAAATAAAGGCGCTTGATTGCCTAAATTTTTTCAAATCAATTTCCAAACCAATCATAAACAGCAAAAAATACATGCCGAGTTCAGCCAAGAAATTAAAAGTTTCTGATGATGTTATTTCCTTAAACGGATTATATATTGCGAAAATCGCACCCAAAATCAAAGCTGAAAAAACCCAAGGCACCCTGAATTTTTCAATCAGCCTGCCAAAAATAAAAACAAACAAAAAGCATAAGCTTAAAAATAAAAAAATATTCATAAAGTTTTGGTTATTATATCTTTTTATATTCTAGCATAATTTTAGATATTAAAAAAATAATTGTTACAAATTTAACAAAAAAATTATATTTTTTGACAAATTTTTCCAAAAATGCTATCGTAAACTTACTTAATAAAGCAAGAAAATATGCTCTTGACTGGAGGGTGTATTTTTTATTTTTTATCAAAAACCTATGGAAATAAGAAATATCGCTATTATCGCACACGTTGATCATGGCAAGACAACTCTTACTGACGCTTTAATGCAACAGACAGGCATGGCGGCGGAAGGGGTTAGTATGGATTCAGACGCGCTTGAGCAGGAACGGGGAATTACAATTTATTCAAAAAACACATCCGTGAATTATAAAGATACTAAAATCAACATTGTTGACACTCCCGGGCATGCTGATTTTGGCTCGGAAGTTGAGCGTGTGTTAAGGTCAATTGATTCTGTGCTTTTGGTAGTGGACGCTCAAGAAGGACCTATGCCGCAAACAAAATTTGTTTTAAAAAAATCGCTTGATCTTGGTTTAAAGCCGATTGTGGTTATTAATAAAATAGATAAGCCGGCCGCAAGACCTGACGAGGTGCAAGAAATGGTTTATGAATTATTTCTTGATTTGGGCGCGAATGATGAGCAATTAAATTTTTCAATTATTTACGCAATCGCGAGAGAAGGCATTGCCAAGAAAAATCTTAATGACGATTCCAAAGACTTATCTCAACTGCTTGATTTAATTATTGAAAAAGTTCCGGTTGCCTCAAGTGAAGAAACAAAAAACAAACCATTCCGCATACAGCCTTTTAATTTAGCTTATGATAACTTTCTCGGACGACTGGCAATCAGCCGCATATATGAAGGTGAAATAAAAGCCGGAAGCCAAGTTATTATAAAAGACAATGAAGGTAATACTCGTACCGGAAAAATTTCAAAACTTTTTACTTTTGAAGGATTACAAAGAAAAGAAGTTAAAACAGCCGTAACCGGCGACATTATTTTGACGAGTGGACTGCCTAATATTTATATCGGGGAAACTATTTGCGAAAACAGCGAGCAAGAGCCTTTGCCTGCGATAAATATTGACAAGCCGACAATTTCTTTGAATTTTTTAATAAACAACTCCCCTTTTGCCGGACGCGAAGGTAAATTTGTTACTAATCGCCAAATTAAAGAAAGGCTTGAAAAAGAGCTTGAAGTCAATGTCGGTTTAAAAATTGATTTTTCTTCCATTGATCATTACAAGGTTTACGGCAGAGGCGAAATGCATATAGCAATTCTTTTGGAAAATATGCGCCGCGAAGGCTATGAACTGCAAATTTCACAGCCGCAAGTTATAATCAAAAAAATTGACGGAATAAAGCACGAACCTTTTGAAGAGGTAACAATAATCGTGCCAAACGATATGACAGGCGTTGTAATTGAAAAATTATCAAAACGGCGCGG
>JAGLLI010000148.1 GCA_023140595.1 Candidatus Parcubacteria bacterium | reverse complement strand
TTTTTTTAATTTTTGGCAGAGAGAGTGTGGCATAAGCCCCCATTCCAAGTTCTTGCCGGATTTTTTCACGGGTAATTTTTTCATTTTCATAATTAATTTCAATATCATCTTTTTTCATGCGATCAAAAGTTACATCCCCAAAATAAACATTCGGACAATTCAATTTTTCTTGCAAATAATTAACAACCTCTGTTTTGCCTGCGCCGCACATTCCGACTACGGCGATTATTTTCTTATTTTTTGAATTCATATCCATTATATTCTTTTTAAGTGTTCCATTAATTTTTTTGAAAAACTGAAAGGACCGGATAATTTGCCGTTTTTAATGTCTTCATCAGCCGCCTTTTCATCTTTTTGCCATTCTTTCGTAAAAAAATATTTTTGGTCAGGATTAATTAATTGTGTTTGTTTAATCATGAATTTCAAATATTATAAAATTGTTAAATTATTATCTTTAAAATCCGTATTCACTATATATTTTATTTTTTAAATATGCCTTTATGGCGAATTTGACATATGGCAAAGTGTTTTCCGGTAAATTATCCATTGCAAACATTTTTATTTCACTATGTTTATCAGGTTCGTTATTTATTGGTTCTTGGCTAAGATTTTTTGTATAAAAATAAGCATCTATCCAATTGAATTTGTATATCTCTTCTTTGTTATATTTTTGTAAGCGATTGCAAATATGAATTAATTCCAAATCGCTTGCAAGTAATCTTAACCCGGATTCCTCCTTTGTTTCTCTAATCATCGCTTCCATTATGCTTTCATTTTTTTCTACCCTACCGGCAATTAAGCTCCAATATTCATCCATAAAACCGGTATTTTTACGAAATAACATTGGTATTTTTCCATCATAATCTGCGATTAAGCATACAGCTCTGTTTTGTTTAACTTTCATAATTTAACGTTTTAGTTCCTTAAAAGTAAATTTTAAACCATCCGTCTCATGCGTTTCTTCAAAAATTATTTTTTTAAATTCAGAATAATCAGGGAAAAAAATGTCAGCCTCTGGGGCGTCGTCAACTTCGGTAATGTATAGTTTGTCAATTAACGGTAAAAATAATTTATAAATAGTGCCGCCTCCAATTATGAAAGTTTCACCTTTTGTGTCAAGCTCTTTGGCTTTGCTTTTTACTTCTTCAATAGAATGCGCGGCAAAACAACCATCAGGGACTTTGTAGTTTTTGTCTTTCGTGATTATTATATTAGCTCTGTTCGGCAGCGGTTTTCCAATTGATTCAAAAGTTTTATCGCCCATAGCAACCACATGCCCGGTAGTTAATTTTTTAAATCTGGCCATATCTTCGGGAATATCCCAAAGTAATTTATTTTTATAGCCAATTTCACGGTTTTTACCGACTATTACAATCATTGAAAGCATAGGCTTGGAAATTTTAAATTCTTGTTTTCTTCTATCTAATTCTTTGTCAAAAATTATTTTTGCTGTTTTTGTATAAAATGTATTATCATTTTTTCTAAAATCATAATTTTGTTCAGGAGTAACATTATATGATTTTGCGTCGCTATAAAACTGTTCTTTAAATATATCTGATAAATTATCAGCGTCAATTAATAATCTTTTATCTAGCCTAATTGGATTTTTAAATTTATGAGCCACGATTATCTCAATTATTGTTTTGATTTGCTTTTCATTATATTTTGTTTTAGATAAAATTTTTCTAACAATTTCCGGCGCATATTCTATGTGTAATTTAAGCGCTTGTATTTTTTCTTTTTTATTATTACTTTTTTGTAATGCCACTGGAACTTTTGCCCAGCCAACATCATGTAAAATCGCGGATGGAATCAGAATATCGTTATCCCCGTTTTCTTTTTGTAATATCAATTCCATAGCCTTAGCTACTCCATTTGTATGTAAGATAAAATCTTTCATTTTACCTTTTTCCAAATAAGGTTTTGCCAATTTCCAAATTTCATTATATTTTTTATTTGTAATCATATTCTCTTTTTTTGTCATTCCCGACACACAGTAGCCCCGCAGGGAATTATATTAAATGATCGGGAATCTCTTTAAAAGCATCTAAATTATTTTTTAAAATAATGGTTATTAATATAATATTTTTAAAACACATTTTGTCATTTTTGAGTGTTCGTTGACTTTTATGAGATCTCCGATCATTTAATATAATTCCCTGCGGGGCTGGGAGTGTCGAAGATGACAAAAATAGGGGTTTTTGTGTGTTGGGAATGACAAAAAAAGGGTTTCTTGTGTGCAGGGAATAACAAAAACAATGGCGTGTAATAAGATGAATAATCAAAATCCCCCAATATTCGCAATTTCGCCTCTTAACGGAGTATGTGACTGGTAATTTTCCAAGGTGATATCTTCATATTTGAAATTATCAATATTTTTAATATCAGGATTTAGTTTTAGGTTTGGGAGTGGGAAAGGTTCTCTCTTGATTTGCTCCTTGATTTGTTCAAAATGGTTTGAATAAATATGCACATCTCCGAAAGTGTGGACAAATTCTCCGGGTTCAATATCAGTAACTTGCGCTATCATCAATAATAAAAGAGCGTAAGAAGCGATGTTAAAAGGCACGCCAAGAAATAAATCAGCGCTTCTTTGATATAGCCCTAAATTCAATTTATTATTTGTTACGGCAAACTGAAAGGTTGTGTGGCAAAGAGGCGGCACCTCATTGGCGTTCCCTTTTGATGCCATAGCGTAAATATAATCGGGATTCCAGCCGGAAAGAACATAGGATTTTCTATAAGGTTTATCTTTAAGTCCGTTAATAATCCAGCCAAGCTGATCAATTTCCCGCCCGTCAGACGCAGGCCAGCGGCGCCACATTTTTCCATAAACTATTATTAAGTCTCCCCATTCCACAACCCAAGGGTCGTCAGCGGGCAATTCTTTTAATTTGGCAATAAAGTCAGTTTGCATTAAATCGTTTTCAGGGTCATTTGCCAAGCAATGCTTATGATACCTTTTCCACGCCCATTCATCCCAAAGATGGACATTTTTATCAACTAACGGCTTAATATTTGAACTTCCTGATAAAAACCAGATTAACTCTTCAGCGATTCCTCTGAAAAAAGTTTTTTTAGTGGTGAGTAATGGGAATCCTTGCGATAAATCATATCTAGTCTGCCGTCCAAAAACCGAGCGAATAAAAGGCGGTTCTTCGCCTTTCTTTTTATATTCATCCAAAATTTCCGGAGTAAAAAAAAGTTTTTTATCCGATCCGTTATCCAAGATATCTTGGGCTAGATTTAAGTATTGATATTCTGGGTGTTGCATAAATTAGATTTTAGTTTATTAAAGTTGACAAATATATTTTATTTTTTAAACCTGCGTCTCCTCCCCCTCAGTAGCAACTCTTCCACCCTGCCATTGACCGCGATATTGATTTCCTTCACCAAAAATTTCCTGAAAAGTAATGTGGACGATACGGGCGCCGAATGATATTTTTATATTTGATTTTCCTAAATTGGATAATCCAAAAGTCAGTTCTCCGGAATATCCCGGCTGGACTACTCCGTTAAATAGCGCAAGACCGGATCTAAACAGCGTGGTGCGCGGAAAAATTATTCCCGATAGAGTAGTGGGTAAATTAACTTTTTCCATGGTTTTAATAAGATAATATTCTCCGGGTTTAAAAACATAAAAATTATCGCTTTCGTCTTTTTTGGGGTCGTGCTTTGCCAATAATTCAATTTGCGGAGTTTCCCTATCTTCAACGCCTAAAAAACCGGAGCCCTCCAGACTGTAAACCTCCGCGATTCTTAAATCAAATCCCGCTCCTTCGGGATTATTTTTTTCACGCTCGCATAAATTTTCCACCAGATTATTTGCTTTAACAAGTTGATGTAATTTTTTTATTCCAATTATCATAATTTTTTATTTATTTTTTTAACAGCATTTTTTATTATCTTGCGGCGTATTAAGCTCATTTGGAAAATTACAGAATATTTTTCCTTCATATTTGCGGATTAGAATATTGCGTTTTTGCGCCAATTCGGTTGATTCATCTTCTTCTTCAAATTGCTCTCCTCCTGTTTTGATCCGTTCATATCCTTTGTGATAAACGATTTCAGCAATGCCTACATTGCTTAATGCTTTCATGCAGTCATAACATGGGAAAAGCACCGAATATAGCGTAGCTCCGCGCAACCTTTTTGTGTCTTGACAGTTGATAATTCCGTTAATTTCTGCATGCGCGCCGCGGCAGCGTTTTAATTTTCCGGTTTTTGGATC
>JAGLLI010000147.1 GCA_023140595.1 Candidatus Parcubacteria bacterium | reverse complement strand
TCCAATGCAAATTCGTCTTAGCTTTATTGGCAATACCGCCATGTTTTAACGCTTCAATAACCGATATGTATGAATCAGACAAACAAAAATCTCCTGTTGCAAAATACTTTCCCACTATGCCTATGCTTACTTCTTTTTTACTGTTTTTTATAGTACTAACCATTTTTCGCCAATCAACCAAATCTTTTTTCCTGCGGCGAAGATTAAATTTATCTAATATCCTATCGCCAAAATTATCTTTTTCAAAATTTATTGGCACATCATAAATTGAATCAATATCAGGCGCTGAAATAACATCTTCTTTATTAATATTGCAATTTATCGCGATTTTCTTTCGTCTGGCATCATCCATTGCCACTCTTGAGCGGCCGATTATAAAATCAGGCTGAATGCCGGCGCTATTCAAAGTGCGAATCGCGTATTGAGTCGGTTTTGTTTTCATTTCGCCCACTTTAGCAGGAACCGGCAAATAACTTACCATAACAAACAAAACATTTTTTGGATCATACAATTTCATCATACGCGCCGCTTCCAAGAATAATAAATTTTGATACTCGCCAACCGTGCCGCCAATTTCAATAATCATAATTTCCGCCTTGGTTTTTTCAACCGCTTTTTTTATCCGATCGCGAATTTCCATTGGAATATGTGGAACCACTTCAACGCATTTTCCGCCATATTCCAAATTCCTTTCTTTTTGAATTACAGTTTGATACACCCTGCCGGTAGTCATGTAATTTTCCCGATAAATATTTTTATTAAGAAATCTTTCATAATTGCCAATATCCTGATCGGTTTCATCGCCGTCTTCCGTCACAAAAACCTCGCCATGTTCCACCGGATTCATTGTTCCTGCGTCAACATTAATATATGGGTCAACTTTTATCGCGCTAACATTATAGCCCATAGACTGCAATATTCTGCCAATTGAAGCAACAGTTACTCCTTTGCCAACACCCGACATTACGCCGCCTACAACAAAAATATACTTTGTGTTTTTATTCTCTTTTTTCTTGGTTGTTTTTTCAGGCATAGGGGTTTTGGTTAAGAATTATTAATATTTAATAATTTATTCATTACTTCTTGTTGTTTTGATCTTTGTTTTTTTCCAGTAATTTTATTTTTATAAGCTAGCTGTTGCTTAGATTTTAATTCTTCATTTGTTAATATGTTTTTTTCTACAATTGTGTCAAGAATTATATTAATATCAATGTCATGATATAAATTAACTTTTTCTATTTTTTGGTAAAGTTTAAAAACAAAAATTAAAATGATAATTTGGGTAATAAGTAAAAAATATTCCATATTTTTAAATAAATGACTTTTATTATTTTACAATTAACTTTGTCCTTTTTACTAACCACCTTATTTTGTCATTCCAAACTAATCATCTCTCTTGCCAAGCGCTCATAGGCTTTCCCACCTTTTGATTTCGGGTCGTAGTGAAGAATTGAACGGCCGAAACTTGGGGCTTCTGCCAGGCGGACGCTTCGCGGAATGACCGAGCGAAAAACGCGGTTTGGGAAATATTTATATAATTCATTCATAACGGAACCTGATAATTTATTGCGTCGGTCAAACATTGTAATAATCGCTCCCATTACTCCCAATTCCGGCTTTAAATTATTTTGCACCAAGGCGATTGTTTCCAATAACTGGCTTAAACCCTCCAAAGCGTAATATTCGCTTTGTATGGGAATTAAAACTTCATCAGCCGCCACCAAACTGTTAACGGTTAATAAACCCAAAGAAGGCGGACCGTCAATAATTATATAATCATATTCATTAACAATTTCATTGATAATTTTATTAAGTCTGAATTCCCTATCTTCCATTCCAACCAATTCAATTCCGGCGCCAGCCAAAGATAATGTTGAAGGAGCGACTTTATAACCATCCTGAACAGTATGCTTTATAATGGAATATATGGGTTTTTCACCTATTATAGCCTCATAAATTCCATGAGACAAATTTTTATGGTCAATGCCCAATCCGGAAGTGGCGTTTGCCTGCGGATCGATATCAATTAAAAGCACTTCTTTGCCCAAATGAGCCAAATAAGCGCATAAATTAACCGCTGTCGTGGTCTTTCCAACCCCGCCTTTT
The DNA here is from genome assembly GCA_023140595.1 of Candidatus Parcubacteria bacterium. Lineage (GTDB taxonomy): Bacteria > Patescibacteriota > Patescibacteriia > Patescibacteriales > UBA12075 > JAGLYP01. The sequence continues at coordinate 862 of JAGLLI010000147.1, read as the reverse complement.
TGATTTACTATTGAAATGATTTTTCCCATTTTTTTATTTTACTATTTCATTATAGCCTAAAAAGATATCTTTGACAATTGCCAATAAATAACATATAATTATGTAGGGAATAATAATTATTGTTCCCTACATTTTTTTTAATTGCCTCGGTGGCGGAACTGGTAGACGCGCGGGATTCAAAATCCCGTTCAGGCAACTGAGTGAGAGTTCGATTCTCTCCCGAGGCACATAAAAATACGCCAAAATCTTTTGTTATTTGTAGGAACAGGGCATTGCCCTGTTCCTACAAATAACAAAAGATTTTGGCGTATTTTTTATATAAAATTTCCTATTCCACAACCCCACATCTGCCACCAATACCATTTCTACGAAATCCACTCCTGAGATGCTCAGCTGGAAAAATTAATTTTGCGTTAAATATTCCAATATCTAAACCAGCCTCTAAAATTTCTTTTCCTATTATTCTTATCTTTTTATTTACCTCAATTTTAGCGCGAGGATGAATATCCGCGCCAGCACGCATAATATGCCACGCTTTGCCTTCCAAATCTTCAAGCTCAAATTCTTTTTCTGATTTTATATTTATTATGGTTCCGCCTAATCGTCCTTCGTCGGCTGCCGTCCAAATTTTTTGCCGCCTATTTATAAATTTTGTATATACCGGCAGCCTATCGCTTAAAATAAAATCAATACTCTTGCCAACTCCTGCGGCATATAAAACAGACCCGATTAACATGCTTAAAAAAACACTCAAAATAACGACAATCGGCAGGCGATATTTATAGCCTTTTTTTGTATGCCTAAAATTATAATGAAAAATAAAAATAAAAATAATTAAAAACAAAATCCAAAAATACGGCAA
>JAGLLI010000146.1 GCA_023140595.1 Candidatus Parcubacteria bacterium | reverse complement strand
CGGTAGATTTTGATTGCGTTTTTTTCGCTTTCCATATTTCGGTTTGAAGGCCTAAGGCCGTATGCGATTACGGTTACGGCGGCATTGTCGTTTGGGTTGTTCATATCCGGCTTTCTTTTATAAATTGCGCTAAAGAATGTATTTGAAGCCTGTTCTTCTGATTCTATATTTTTTTCATTAGGCCAGCGTCCGTTTGCAATTTTGATGATATCTTGCCATTCCAACTCGTTTCGAGGCAATTTGTCAAATACGGATAAGTATGAATTTAGAACGCCTGCGCGTTCGCCGCTTCCAAGAAAAATTGTCGTAGGCGTGCCTTCGTTGATAAAATATGAGATGGAGTTCTTGTCGTTTTCACTTAGGCTGTGCGGGCTTTTTACAATAATAAAAAGGGCTAGTCGTCGGGATTCACTACTTTGTTCTTCGCTTATTGTTTGATTAAAACTATAAACGATTCCAGCCTCGTTAAGCGATATTTGGTTCACGGTTGCGGATGTTGCTCCTGCAAGCGTATTTATCTTTTTTTCTATGATATTTTTTTCTTTTTCCACCTGTCCAACCGGTTTTTTTTCAAGTACTACGGCTTTTGAATAATTGCCTGATTGGTCGCGCGCGAATAGGATATAGTAGTATGGCAAATTTTCCGCTAACCCTGAGTCGGTATATGTTTCAGCGTCGCCTTCGTAAATTTTATCGCAATAGTCTTCTACTGCTCCGTATGTATAATAGGCTTCAATTGGAACAATTGATTGAAAAATAATAATTTTAGAAAACAAAGAATTTTGCGGGTTTTTCCACGATAGTGTAGCTGTATTGACACCTCCAATAATTGCGGCATTAGCCGGGCCGCTAATTGCGACCTCTGCTTGACCCGCCAAAGGCGATATCAATATTATAAATAGAAATAAAATTAATACTTTTTTCATAATTATTCTTTGCAGTTATTATACAATAAATTTTTTGGTCTGTGAATAGAAATTTGTATTTTTACGAGGCTTTATGTTATAATAAAGATGTTATGAGAAATAAATTAACATCTTTTTTTGTTTTATTTTTAGGCATATTGGCGAGTTCAATGATTTTTTTTAATGTGGAAAATCTAAATATTTTCGCGGCTGAAAAAGATTTTGTAAAAAAACGGCAAGTGTTGGTTAAGTATAAAAATAGTGATAAAATAGAAATTGTTAATGCTACTGACGGAGTTAATATTTGGCAATTTATATCAGATTTGGAAAAAAATATAAATATAGATTTTGCTGAGCCTAATTATTCTTATAAAGCCGCGATTATTCCTTCTGACACTTATTACGGCAACCAATGGTATTTGCAAAAAATAAAGGCGCCGGAAGCTTGGAATACTACGCGGGAAAGCAGTGATAAGATAATTGCGATTATAGATTCAGGGGTGCAGATTAATCATCCTGATCTTAAAGAAAATATTTGGAGAAACAATAAAGAGATTCCGGGTAATAACATTGATGATGATAACAATGGATTTATTGATGATATAAACGGCTGGGATTTCGTGGCTAATACGTCGGATCCAAATCCCAAATTTGAAGAAGGCTATACTTCGGCAGGCATACTGCACGGTACAATTGTTGCCGGAGTAGCTGCCGCCTCAGGCAATAATGCAAGCGGTGTCAGCGGAGTAACTTGGC
>JAGLLI010000145.1 GCA_023140595.1 Candidatus Parcubacteria bacterium | reverse complement strand
GATTTAGGGCTATTTTTGTAAATTTGGATATGAAAAGGACAATTCATCGGCTTTAACAGATATTCTTCTGATTCTTTTACTTTTGATCCTTTTTGTTTTTCCTCAAGAGTCTGTCCAATCTCAATCGGCGGGTACATGCTATCATTGAAAAAGCCCCAATGACCTGATGTCTCCCACAAAGCTCTATTTCCGATATGCGGAGACCGCACTAAATCATAGCCGCCTTTTAAGTGTTCCCTGTACCAATAATCTTCTATCAATCGCCACAACATGGCTCCCTTTGGGTGCCAAAGAGGAAGCCCCAAGCCGACTTTTTCATCTATATGAAACAAATCCAATTCTTTACCTAATTTTCTATGATCTCGCTTTTCAGCTTCTTTCATATTTTTTTTATACTCTTCCAATTTTTCTCTTGATTCAAAAGCCAATCCGTAAATACGGGTAAGCATTTTATTCTTCTCACTGCCTCGCCAATAGGCTCCTGCCAACTTATTGATTGCAAAACTGCCTTTTTCTATTGCTTTGGCGGATTCAATATGCGGTCCCGCGCAAAGCTCTTCAAAATCACCGCTTATGTAATAATTAACTGTTTTTTGTCCGTCTTTTTTTAAATCTTTTAATAATTCAATTTTATAATTCTGTTTGTTTCTCTTCTCTTTTTCAATCGCTTCATCTATGTCTAATTCGCTTTTTTCAAATTTTAAATTCTGCTTAATCAAATACTTCATTTTTTTCTCAATCTTTTTCAAATCTTCTTCACCTATTTTATCATCGCCAAAATCAAAATCATAATAAAATCCGTTTTCAATCGCGGGACCAATTGCGAATTTTACCTTAGACCATAACTCTTTCACCGCCATTGCCATTATATGCGACAATGAATGTCGCAAAATTTTTAAATTTTTTTGTTCGTTATTCATTTTTAGATTTTAAGAATTAAATTATCGTCTATCTACAGATTAAAACATAAAAACCTTAAAGTCAACTTTGAATTTACCTATCTATTCTAAAATTTTAATTTCTATAGCCAATTGTTTTAGTACTTCATTTTTTAAATTTTTCTTAACCCACTCTCTTTTCTCATCATCAACCAATTCACCGAGTCTGGCTAAAATATTTGTTTCATTTAAACTTTTTAAAAACAGATACACTGAACCGTTTACGCGAGTTTTACCAAGCTCTATTTTATACTTCGCTAATAACTTCAAATCCTTTAAAACTTCCTGTTAATGATAATCCAATTACTTTTTTGGCTATTTTTTTATTTTTAATCTGTTTCGCGACTTCGTTTAGTGTTGCTCCAGATCCTACGGCATCGTCAATAAGCAAAATATTATTATATTTTCCGGTTTCAGTGAGAATGATGGTTTTTCCGGCATTTTCAATACGATCATTTAATTTGGAAAGGGTTTTTTGCGGTACGATTATTTCAGTTTTTATTTTACTGATTGAAATACTTTTTTTATTTAACTTTAAATTTTTTTCAAGTTCGCGCATAAACTGCACTTCTCTCTTCACTGTCCAAGGAATAAAGCCAACCGCGTCAATTTTATATTGCTTAATAATTTTTTCAATTTTCGGTCTGACTATTTCTACAACTTTTTTAATTATTTTTTTATTCCCGCTTTGTTTTCCATAAAGCAGTAATTGACCTAATTTTGTTTTTCCAAATCGTTCAATGCTATAAAAATCCAAATAAAAAATATAGTCCAAAAAAACATTTTTAAATGTGCTTTTAAATTTAGGCTTGCCGTCAATCAAATCATTTTTTTTATACTTTGAGTATTTATTTAAAGTTTTTATATAATCATCGGCTGTTTTGTGTATATCCAAACTATTTTTATCGCACCAATAAACAAAACCCGTAAAACCTTCTTTTTTTTCACCTGCCGGCGTAATTATTAAATAATTATCATTAATAATTTTTTCTATATTACTATCTATCTTAACATTTTTTGTATGCTCAAGTTTTTTAATAAAATAAAAAACTTTCGGCGGTTTGCCGATTTTTACTAAGACTTTATTTTCTATCATTTTAGACAAATGATGCTTAAATAAGGCCTGTCTGCTAATATCAAGAAAATCAACCAATTCATTTGCCGTTGCTTGACCGTTTTTTTTAATATATTTAATTATTTTGTCAGAAGTACTTTTGTTCATAACGTCATTTTATCAAGTTGACAGTTAACTGTCAACTGTCAACGGCTTTACAATATTAAGTGTGGTACAAAATTAAAAAGTAGTGGTAAAATTATAGGTGAAGTAGGCTTTAGTTTATTTGTAATGCCTCTTAAATATGCAAAATTCACAATCGCAAAGGCGGCAAATATCACAACAATCCCGATTGTCGCCCACATTAATATATCTTTCCCTTTCAGCACTTTTTCATTAGAACCCGCGGCAAGAATCTTCCTTCGCTAAAGCTACGGCAGGACACGTCCATACAAATCCGCCGTAAATAAACCCCACTACGCTTTCAGCTACGCGGGGCAAGCATAACCAGCGCCAAAGATTTATCCGTCCGTAGCCTCGCGTGAAGATTGAATTTCTGATTGATAAAAAAATAATAAATTGCAGTATTTCCGTGCATGGACTTAATAGTCTCCACGATCAAATTGTCGGAATTCCCAAAAGCTTTAAAAAAGCCTCAAAAAATATACGCGCAACCGATTGCAAAGCAAAATAAAAAAAGGTGGCAATCGCACGATAAACCGCGCATAATTTGCAGGTATAAAATGCGAAAAGAGACTGACGATTGCTATCTGTGCATGATAGAAGAAAAAGGCGTTGTAATTTTAAACGAAAAATCAATTTCAATACTGAATTTAGCGAACGGCAGTAATACCATAGAAAATATTGAAAAAAAATTATCACGAAAAATAAATAAAAAAGATATAATAGAAATTCTTGATATATTTATTGATTAATTCTCGCAAATGCCCTAAACTATAGCTATATAGATTGGGGCATTTTTTGCAAACAAAAATGAAAGTAAAAATAATATACGATATTAATAGAATAAAAAAAGAATTATTTTTTATTGAAAAAAATCTGGCTTATTTTAAAAAAAATAAGATGTTTTTTTATTTTCCTTTTGAATCAATAAAAAAAACAAGCGATAAAAAAATCATTAAGCAAATACAAGAAGATGAGAAACGTTTTCAAATAAAAAAAGTTAAAGAAAAAATAGAAAAAGAATGGTCAGAAAAAGAAAATATAGTTTTTGAATATCTTTATGAATATAGTAAAAAAGAAAAAATTTTAGAATTTGAAAATGAATATAAATGCTATTTGTCGTTTTACGGATGTTACGGTTATTATGATTTTCCAAATGAAATATTTGTAAACATCAACGCAAAATCTGAATTTATTATTGAAACAATAATTCATGAATTAATTCATTTGTTAATCTACAAAAAAACGGCTAAAAAGCCGTATCAAAAAATTGAAGAAATAGCTGATGCGATATTTATTAATTCCAGGTTAAACACAATTTTTCCGAAATATAAGGCGCAAAAATTTTAAATATTCTTTACTTCCCCGCAATCCCCTCAATAACAAACTTAACAACGGCATAAGCGGAAAATATCACCACCAGCCCGAGCGTTGCCCAAA
>JAGLLI010000144.1 GCA_023140595.1 Candidatus Parcubacteria bacterium | reverse complement strand
CAGCGCCAAAGACCCGACTATGCCAAGCACGCCGTTTATTATTTGGCCGATTAGTTGGTTGGGGGAATCGGCAACGCCTTCAAGGGGGTTGTCTAGACAGACTTCGCCATCAAGACATATAGCTAGCGCAGAATTTGAAAAAAAAGTTAATAAAGATAAAAATATTATAAGTATTAGGATAATTTTAAATTGTGTATTTGATTTATTCATATTATAAATTATAACATTAAAAACACAAATTAAAAAGGGCAGTACAGAATACTACCCTTTTGTTTTTTTTGGTTAAATTTTTATTAACCATTTTTAATGATCCATGAGTATACGGTTGCTTTTTGTTTAAGCTTGCTAAACCAAACAGGTGTTTGGTCGCCAACCATATCCCCCCTAGAGAAACGAGCTCCATAAGGTTCTGTGATAGCAGATTTAAATTTACCATCGCCTTTTTCGTATTTAAAAAGAAATTCAGCATTTGATAAATATTTAATTCTATCACCCGGATTAATTAAGCCTGTTTCAATCCATTTGTCAGATTCAGTAAGTTCAACTTTTTTTGCCGGGCCCCATTGGGTTTCATATTTTTTTACTACTGCCAAAAGTTTTTCTTGTTTGAGCTTAATATACATTGCTTTAAGCTCAGATTTGCAGTCACCGGATTCATTGGCAATTTCCAATTCAGCAATTGCATCTTCCGTGGTTGGGGCTTGTTTGCTAAGCTCACAGTGATAGTCGGAATGAGCTTTTTTGATATTCTGCTTTTTGCTAATTTCAAACGCCCTATCAATAACAACAGTTTTAAATTCATCACCGTCATCAGTTTTGTTGAAGAGTTCTAGATAGGCTTGCCCAACTCTTTGTTTTGAACTTTCCTCAAGTCTAAATAGGAAATTAAAATGGCTATCAGCAATAGCGAAACTATTTTTTGATAATCTGCTGTTGCCTTTGTTTTCCAAATCTTCTCTGAGTTTAGTTAAAAAGTGTGGGTCAGGGTTAAAACCAAGCATTGCTACAAAAAATTCTTCTGCTTTTTGTCTCTTTGTTTTGTCAGACTTGCCTAGATGACGCAGAAAAACTTTCTTATATTCGCTTACGACCTTATTGCTTGCCTGATTTTTTTCCTTTGAAGACTTTTCGTTGTCAATCGCATAATTAAAATTGTCTTCCGCAGTATCTTGATTCCCAAGATTAAGATTGCTTACCCCGAGAAGATACAATGCCTTTGGATCTTCATCATTTTTTTTGAGCAACTCTCCCAAAGGAGTCAGGGTGTCGGTATAATCTTTTCTAAACTGCATTTCTTTAATTTCTTGATATTTTGTTTTGGTTGGATTGTAATCGCAACCGATAATCATAAATATCGCTAATACAACAATACTAAACAATTCTTTATGTTTCATTGTGTTTCCTCCTTGTAAAAATGAAAGTTTTTATGAATTTAAATTTTTTATCCAATTTTTAAAAAACAACTTTTTATTACTTTATAATTTTTTATTTTGTAAAAACCGCTAAAAATATAGCTTATTTAAACTACCATCACATTAGCATATAAACTAAAACTTGTCAATAGTTCTAATGTATTTTTAATTTAATGTTAGGGAAAAATTAAAAAGGGCAGTACAGAATACTACCCTTTTATTTTTTTTGGTTAAGTCTTTATTAACCGTTTTTAATGATCCATGAGTATACGGTTGCTTTTTGTTTAAGCTTGCTAAACCAAACAGGTGTTTGGTCGCCAACCATATCCCCCCTAGAGAAACGAGCTCCATAAGGTTCTGTGATAGCAGATTTAAATTTACCATCGCCTTTTTCGTATTTAAAAAGAAATTCAGCATTTGATAAATATTTAATTCTATCACCCGGATTAATTAAGCCTGTTTCAATCCATTTGTCAGATTCAGTAAGTTCAGTCATTCGAGCTGGTCCCCATTGGGCTTCATACTTCACCAAAGCCCTCTCAAACCCCAACCGTTCCCGCCATTTTTGATATTCAACTTCATAGCGATGGTTGTATCGGTTGGCTTTGACAAGAAAATCCACTTTTTCAGAAAGGCGAGTTATTGCTTTTTGCCTTTCTTTTGGGGTTTTAATTTCTGCCGTGACGGGGATTGTGATTTTTTGGGCCTTTTCATAATAATATTTTTGGATTATAAGCTGTTCTTCCTTATCTGAAATTTTATTCTGCGTATAACCGTGATATATCCACACTAAATGGATAATTGCAGTTATTAATATTATCAAAAAAAATCCAGTACCGCCTAATTTTGTTTTTATACTCGGAAAAAAAAGGCAATAAATAGCAATTACGGCAATCGCGATAATTAAATCGGAGAGTAAATACATCCAAAGGTTTTTTGCGTAAAACGGAAAAAATAAATCTATGATAATTTTTGGAGCATACACTACCGCAATCAATGTAGGTGCTCCAATAGCCAGTCCCCAAAAAATATCAACTCTTATGGATGACTTAATGTCTGTTGCTAAATCGGTAGCTGATATTGCGGCAGATGCAAGAGCTTTATTTTTTTTATAATATTGAATTATTAATAATGACGGTGTTATAACCAATATCATTAATAACAATATTTTTCCAAAATGTAATATTATCAAATCCATTTATCTACCACCTCCTTATATTTTTTTTGATAAAATTTTGGTTAATTCAGAGGAAAGCGCCGAAAGCTCAGGCGCGGAAACAATAGTATTGCCGGAACCATTTGCAACTTTTTCAAGCGCTTCCAATTTTCTTACAAGCTGTCCAAGCTCTTTATATTCTAATATTTTACCATATTCCAACTCAATTCTTTTTTGTTCGGCTCCTGCTTTGATGATTATTCTTTTAGCTTCTTTGTTGGCTATATATTCTTTTGTAGCCGCTTCTTCATACATTTCTGCTCTTTTCCCAGACGGGGCAATACGCACAAAGCAGAATTCAACAATTTCAACGCCATAGTCACTTTCAATATTTTTAGTGGTCTTGTCGTCGCTTAAACTGTCAAAAAATTCATTGCTTTTTTGAGACAATTCTTTAACTAAATCTTCCCAGCTTTGCTGCGATGAATAGCGGCGTAATGAAGGAATAATCAATCCCCAAACCATTTCCAGCCATTCCTGCACTCTAAACAAGGCTTTATACGGATTAACAATTTTTATTTTTAATGTTGCATCCAAATTAAGAGGCACCATGCTATTGTCTTCCGCACCCTCAACTCTTGCGTAATAAATATCTTCTTGCAATAAAATACAGTCTAAAACTTCTTTGTGGGGAGTAAAATAGATGCCTCCATTATTTTGGGTAGTGTCGTCTTCGGCTTGCTTTAAACTATTCCAGCGGAATGTATAATTATGAATTGTTTGCATACCGGGAATTCCAAGATAACGCACGCCGATTAAGCCGAAAAAACTTAATATTTTTGTCCATTTTGATTCATCTTCGGCATAACCACCGTCTACCACATCCCAATTTTCTTCAAAACGATGCCCTTTGTATTGCATAATGAATCTTTGAAATCCGCTATTTCCCGATCCCATGACAGCTTTTGCGGAACCCTCGCTGACAAGCGTTAAAAAAAAATTATTCTTTGCCATTGTTTTTATCAAATAAGGCACGCAAAGTAAATTAACAAGAACAAGAATTGTGATTATCACCGTTAAAGCTGTTTTAATAATTTTAGATATCCCGTCTTGATCTTGTTCTACTTGGTCTTGGCTAAATTTTTGCTGTTCTGCAATTTTGTCATATTCTTTGTCATTCGACCCAGTATAAACAAAAAAGGCGATGATAACCACGATTGCAATTGCCACATATGTAAATATTCTTTTCATAACATTTCCTCCTATATCCAAAAAATCATTAAATTTTTATATTCATATTGTCAAAGAGCATTTTGCGGGATATGCTCTTAAAAGTATATCCGTATTTAATCCCACGCCATTCCGGCGGTGCTGTTAGCGATGAATAATAAAAATAAAAATTTATGAGTCCTTTTTATTTTTTTACTTGTAAGCGCCGCAGGAATAGTATGAAATTAAAAATGTATTTAACTTTTGTAAATCATATTAGAGTAGCACAAAACAAAAAATCCGTCAATGGTGAGCGGATTTTTTTGGGTTAGGTTGGGGGAATTATTTATTTTTTATAAATTTTTAATTGACTCAGATTAATTTTATTTAGCCTTAACCATGCTTTCAGTTTTATGGCGATTAAGCGCTAATTTTATTTGCTTGTCTAAAAATTCTGAAAACTTCAT
>JAGLLI010000143.1 GCA_023140595.1 Candidatus Parcubacteria bacterium | reverse complement strand
TGGGCAATCATCCGCTTATGCATTTCTTCTTCCAACTGCAATAATTTTTGTCCTTCATCTTCGCCGATTTTTGTTACAGGAATATTGGTAATACGGCTTATTGTTTCGGCAATCATTTCTTTATTAACCATTGAATGTTCGCCGCCTGTTTTTAATGCCCTGACAGCCGCCCCTTCTAAAATTTCAATCGCTTTTTCAGGCAAATATTTATCATGTAAATACTTGGCTGAAAGAATTACCGCTTGTTCAATCGCGTTATAAGAAAAATAAACTTTGTATTTTCCCTCCATGGCGCCAATTTTGCTTTCTATGATCTGAATCGCCTGATTGCCTTCCGGCTCTTTAACACTCACTTTTGGCAAAATATTTCCCAAGGGGCTGTTTTCCAAATATTTAACATAATTAACATCAGTAGCCGAGGCCAGGCAATAAAAACTTCTCCTTTCAATAGCGCTTGCTAAAATTTCCGATAAATCCAAACTTCCGCCCTCGCCGCTGGAAATCCCCATTAAATTTTCAATATTATTTACATATAAAACTATATTGCCTGCTCTGACAACTTCGTCAATAACCGCCAACAAACGGCCTTGCGCTTGAGCCGGACTGGCTCCGCCGATTAAGCGGGACGCGTCAAGCTCAACCAAGCGCTTGTCTTGCAAAAATTTAGGAACATCTTCTTTTACCATTAACTGCGCAATGCCGCCGATTATAGTATTTTTTCCAACACCAACATGACCTGTTAAAATCGCGCCTGTAGCGCCGCTTTCAAAATGCTGCCAAATAGCTTCAATTTCTCTGCTGCGGGCAACGCAATATTCAAGCCTGCCCCACTTGGCGGCCGCGGTCAAATCATAAGCGATTTGCTTAAGCATTGGCGTTGCCACGGAAGTATATGCCCTGTCCATATTGGAACTTGGCTTAAAACGCGCCAAACTTTTATATTTTTTATAACTGTCTACTTGTTTTTCATTAATTATAAACCACAAAAGCACGTTAAAAATTTTATTTTTATCAACTTCAAAATTCAACAATATTTCCTTGATTATATTATTTCTTTTTAAACAGGGAATAATAAAATTTTTTACGGATACTTTTTTCTGTCCCAGCCTGTAAGCGTTAATATAGGCTTCTATAAATATTTCGCGGACGGTTTTGGAAAGCCGGGTTTTATTTTCGCGCTTTTTTATTCCGGCAATTTGCTCTTTTATTTTTTTAAGCAATTCCTCGCCGCTAACATTTAAACGGGAAAAAATTGCCGCTACTTCTTTATCGGCAAGACATACAAAAAATAAATGCATAGGCGTAACATACTCGTGCTCAAGCTTGGACGCGAGCAAATAAGCCTCTTCCACCGTGGCGTAAGCCCTAATATGAAACCCGCCGGAAACATCAATCTTATAACTTGTTGAAGCTTTTTTTAACTCATCCCAATTATTAGGCAAAATTTGTTTTTGATTTCGTTCTTCATAATTAACTTTTTTAATTTTATGCTGTTGCCGCTCTTCTTCGCTTAAACGGTAAATTATAAACATATCAGCTATTAAGCTCAGCCAAAATAAAAGGATAAAGATATGTTTTTCCCGCCAAAAAGCAAAAGCTCCGATTTCACTCGCGCCGCTACTTGCCAAATACACCCAAAAACCCAAAGACAACAAACCGATAAATCCGACGCTAAAAGCAATTAAATTAATTAGCAAGTGTATTTTTTTGCGAAAATGGCTTAACTCAATCATTGCGCGGCCGATTTTCGGCCCCCAATAAAAAAAACGACCATGAAAAAATACTCCCAAGCCGTAACCGGCGCAATTAGGACAAGCCACTCCTAAATTATTTTTACCTTTCCCCTTGCAATTCGGACAAACTATAAAATTGTTATCAATTGAATTACTCATAAACTTAGAATAGTTGAAAAAATATTTCAAAAATTATTAAAGGCGGCAAAGTTATCCAAAAAATTATTAAAAGCAAAGAAAAAATTACTAAGAACAGCATTAAAAAACTACGGAATATTATTTGTATCGTGCGTATAAAAATACTGATTAAAATACCCTGCCAATCGCGCTGACCATACATAGGCTTAAAAATATTTTTTATCCAAATTAAAAGCGCAAGGGATTTTTGCCTATTTTTAAGAAAAAACATCTGCTTCTGAATAACATTAAATAGCCCGCGCGAATACCACCAAAGCGGAAAAAATAAAATATCCCGCACAATTTCCGCTAAAATTTTTATCCCGTATAAAGTAAAATTATTTGTCATCATAAAATTAAAAAATAAATATAATTAATATTATTATAACATAATTTGTAGCCTTGACACAAATAAATAGATTTGTTATATTAAACATAGCTAAATTTCCAAAAAAGGGAAATTTTATTTTATTTAAATTATTTAATCTTTTTAATTCTAAAATGTTAATTGTTAACACATATGGCGCATAAAAAAGCCGGCGGATCAGCCGGCAATCTTAAAGATTCAAAAGGCAGACGACTAGGCGTTAAATTGTCTGACGGAC
>JAGLLI010000142.1 GCA_023140595.1 Candidatus Parcubacteria bacterium | reverse complement strand
TACCATGAGCAAAAGCAGACAGAAATCGTTAATGAAAATATCCGGGAAAAATTATTTTCTGAAATCGATGAGTTAATTGAAAAAGATGAGCCGGAAAAGATTGAAGCAAAATATATTAAAATAATCAGTCTGGATAGTAAAAACATCAAAGCTTTTCGCGGTTTGGGCAAGCTCTATTTTGAACGCAAGGATTTTAACGAAGCTAAGCAAACCATTGAGCACGCAATTAGGCTTTTGGAAAATGATTATAATATTTATGAATCAATTGAAAACGAAAATTTAAACGAAGAAGAAAGAACTAAAAAAGACAGTATTAACAGAAATTTATCAGGAGCGTATTTTGATTTAACCTTTATCTATAAGCAGCAAGAAAATTATACTGAAGCAATTGCCTCCATTGATAAGGCTTTGGCAATTGAAGCCAATAACCCAAGATTTCTTGACACAAAACTTGAAATTAGTATAATAAGTAAAGATAAAAATTTGGCTCTGGAAACATTTGAAAAATTAAAAGCGGCAAATCCTGAAAATCAAAAATTGGAGGAATTGGAGAAGCAGATAGAGGAATTGTAAAAACTGTAAAAATATAAGAAAATGAAAATAAATCTTTTATTTTCGTTTTTTTATAAAGTTAATTATTAAGCCGTTGTAGCTCAGTGGTAGAGCACTTCCATGGTAAGGAAGGGGTCCGGGGTTCAAGTCCCCGCGACGGCTCAAAATAAAACATCGCGTTTAATCGCGGTGTTTTTTTATTGTTAAAAATAAAAAATAAAAAAGCAATTTTTAGCTGACTTTACTTGAGTTTTAACTTGATTTTAAGGCATTATTATGATAGTTTATAATTATAGCGCCTAATTTCCAAGAAAAAGTAAGTTTTATATGGGACATTGCCGATTTATTCCGAGGTCATTATAAAATGTTAAAATATAAAATTTGTTAATAATAATTAAATTAATTATAAAAAATATGAATGAACTTATAAATATAAAAGTGGTGCAAAAAGATTTTAATGGTGAGAAAAAAAGATTTGTTAATGCAAGAGAATTATATCAGTGGCTTGGTGTTGGCAGGGATTTTTCCACATGGATAAAAGATAGAATTAAAAAGTATGATTTTGTGGAGGATTTAGATTATTTTATAGCCTTCCCCCAATTTGGTGATGGATTAAAACCCAATAAAACAGGTAAAATTATCGATGCAAAAACAGGAAAAATTTTAGCAAAAGATTATGTTATTTCTGTTGATATGGCTAAAGAGTTGGCAATGGTGGAGAATAGTTAGATTGGCAAGAAGGTAAGAAAATATTTTATTAGAGTTGAGGATGATTTTAAAAAAGTAATGCGGATTGCAACATTGGATCCTAAAATTATCAATCAATTAGCAAGCGAATTTTTAGAAACCAGAGAAGAGACTAAAGATTATAGAAAAGATTTTACAGATTGTATTAATAATTTTGTGGCAGTAAAAAATTATGGAACATATACGGATATGCTGTATGATTTTTTATTTTTAGAAAGAGCAAAAGAATACAGGAAACTTTTGAATTTGGCAAAAAAAGATTTTACTAGAAATTATATGTATGAAGAAATTTTATTAACCATTGGGGCTTTTGAAACTGGGCTGGCAGGAGAGATTGAAAAGGAATTTAAAAAATTAGGCAGGAAGTTAACTAAAAATGAGTTTGCGAACGAATTTGATAAATTTGCTTCGCAAAAAAATTGGCGAGTGTATCAGAAAAGAGCGAGGAGAATAATGGCGACTTACGATAAGGAATTGCGAAATATAAAGCATCCGAAATTGATTGATTATAAAAAGGAGTTTAGCCAAGAGGATATAAAAAAACTTATTGGGTAAAAGTAATTTTTTATAAAATGAAATATCAAACTTATACAAAATATAAGCCGAGCGTGGTTGAGTGGATTGGTTACTTAAAAAATCTCAAAAAAAGTGCTATAATTAAAATATAATTAATTTTTTAAAAAAATCTCTATGAAAAATTTTAAAAGAATTTTAGGTGTTAGTATTTTTTTGCTAATGCTTACTCCTTTTGCGGTTTTCGGCTCCTCAGAAATGCAAAAAGGAAGTCCTAGCCCCGATTTAACTTCTATTCCGGAACCTGTCAGTATGCCAGGTATTGTTGAAAAGCAGACGGAAAATAAAACTATGTTAAAAAATCAGGGAGAAGAACAGCAAAATGCAGTTCAATTACAGCAGGACGCGCAAGCCGGACAAAAAGCAATAAACATGAATCTTCAGGACGGACAGGCTAACGGACAAGCCAAGGCTATTGGACGAAATAACTCTAATGATAAAGCAGGACAAAGAAGAAGTGTGGTAGCGAATGCCACAAAAGAAATGTTTGGAATCGCCGAGCGCAATCAAGGAATAGGACAGCAGATTAGGACAATAGCTCAGACGCAAAACAAAAATCAAGAACAAATTGAGGACGAAATGAATCAAGTAAAAAATCGCGGACGGTTAAATAAATTTTTCTTTGGCCCTGATTACAAAAATTTAAATTCAGTGGAAGACAGGCTTGCCAATCATGATGAAAAAATGGAACAGTTAAAAATGTTGGCAGCTCAAATTGCAGACGAGGCAGACGCGGCAAAATTATTGGAGCAAGTTGAAGTAATGGAACAAGTGAAAATAGAATTAGCAAAAGAAGTCGTGTCGGAAAGCAAGGGTTTTAGTTTATTCGGCTGGCTGAATAAGACGCTTGTGAAATAATTGGTAGAATTTACCCCGCCCTTCGCGAAGGGCGGGGTTATTTTATTTCAAGTATTTTATATTTTTTTATAGTATCTCTAATTTTTAAATTTATTACATTTCCGCGTTTTTGTCCGATTAAAGCTGAACCCAATGGAGACAAATGAGAGATAATATTTTTTTCCGGATTAGTTTCGGTTGGACCGAGAATTTGGTAAGTTTTTGTTTTGTTGTCAATTTCCACGGTAACAAAATGTCCGAGA
>JAGLLI010000141.1 GCA_023140595.1 Candidatus Parcubacteria bacterium | reverse complement strand
TATAAATATTTATAAAATCATTATATCAGACTATTTTGTCTATGCCAAATTATTTGTTTTAACGTAGAGACGCATTGCAATGCGTCTCTACGTATTTTAATAAAAAAACCCGTTATCTTATTTTTCAATAAAATAACGGGTCAATTGCAAATTTAATATTATGAGACCGTCGCCGAACACCCTGACATACGAAAAACTTGAGCATTTACGGCTGATGGAATAAGTACTTTCCGATCGCAAAGAATAATATTTTTATGTTCTACCGGCAAAGAAATCTCATCCTCTGCCACTGTTTTAACATTTATTTCCCCTGTCTCTACATAATACTTTATATCTATTCTCTTATTCATCAGAACCCCCTTTCGCTAAAAAAATTTATTTTAATGTTTATCTTTGAACCTACAATTTTTAGGTACCTTTTGCTTTTCATACTCTTCCCTCAGTTCAAACTGAAAGGGATCGGCATAAAGACAAAAACACCTTGCATCATCTGTTGGTGACACATTAAATTTAGGACATTCATTTTCTTTACAAACATCTAAATTTATAGTAACAGACATAATTACCCCCTCCCTTACTCTAAGGTTAATTTTTATCAAAGACCATTGCCTGAAATATTTATTATTTCCGGCAAAAATTAATAATAAAAAATCTTTTAAACTTAGCATATTTTGAAAAATTTGTCAAGGGGTGGTGGTATTTCTGGGCTAATATTAAATAAAAAATATTTAAAAATAAAAAACCGTAGAGACAAAAGATTTTTTGTCTCTACGGTTTTGTGCTCTCGGCGGGAATCGAACCTGCATCACAGGATCCGCAATCCTGCGTTCTATCCGTTGAACTACGAGAGCTATATAAAAAAATAAAATAACAACAAACATGCTGTTATTTTAAAATTGCAAAATATTAACTCATAATTTAAATAACCTTGCCAAACCTTCTGAAACCGGCCTGTCTGTACGTTCCAAATCTTCTTTCAGGTATTTTAGCAGAATTTCTCTAATTTGCAAGAGGTTCATATTTTCCAAAGGAATTGACAAGCGAGGCTTTACAATGCCGTTAAATTCAAAATACAAATTTTTTATATCCCGCGAAGACTTAAAAATAACAGAAAAATTCTTTATTTCGTCATAATCATAAAACCTTTTTCCAATCATAATGCCTTCACTATATATGACAAAATCAACTTTCTCAGGCTCTTTTCCGTCATGTAAAACAATAACCAAAGCGGAAATGATAATTATAATCGCAAATAAAAAATTACCTGATATTATTGAAAACAAAAGCAAAACCACAGCCAACGCGCTGGCAATAATATACCAAATTTTCGGCCGCGCATGCTTATCATATTCCGGAACCTGCCACTTAAAATATTCTTTGCCAAAATCCGTTATTTTTTCATTTTTTTCCATATTTATTTGACATTATCAGCATTTTTTTATATATTTAGTATAGCATAAACTGCCAAGACAAGAAAGCAATTTGATAAAATAAATTTATTGCTTTTTTTGTTTTTTGGGATTTTATAGCATTGGAGAGGTGCCTGAGTGGTTGAAAGGGGCACCCTGCTAAGGTGTTGTGGGCGCAAGTTCACCGAGGGTTCGAATCCCTCCCTCTCCGCCAAAAAATAAAAAAAAGTTAATTGTTAAATGTTAATAGTTAACGGTTAATAGGGAGAGATGGCTGAGTGGTTGAAGGCGACGGTCTTGAAAACCGTTGTAGGTTCACGCCTACCGTGGGTTCGAATCCCACTCTCTCCGCCAATTTTTAAAATTTAAAATTTCGGGGGAATTACGGGCGGAGCTTCGCTCCGCAAACGGCGCACTCTGCGCGCCAAGCCCTGATTTTGCAACGATTTGCCACGCTCCGCGTGGCGAAAAAGAAATGTTTTGGTTTTGGATTTGGAAGTTCGAACCAATCTTTTTTAGAAAATCCCGAATCCCTTCGGGATTTTTTTGTAAAGCGATAATTTTGGCTTGTTTACTGGTTTTTATGAAATTTATGGCGAGTTCGAACCGATTATTACTTTTACGCTCAAAAGAAGATATTTTGTCTTTCAAAACTTGTTTTTGATTAACGAGAATATTTTTTGATTTTCTGTATTCATACAAATTCAACGCATTTTCAAGATATGCCGTCATCAATTTTTCCAATTTCTCGTCAAGTTTTGAAAGTTCATTTTTAGTCTTTTGAGCGAAAAAGTTTGACGATTGATTTGATTGGATTTTTTCTTTTTCCAATTCTTTGATCATCCAATCAGAGCAATCGTCGGACAAAGAAACTTTTTGAAGTTCGGTT
>JAGLLI010000140.1 GCA_023140595.1 Candidatus Parcubacteria bacterium | reverse complement strand
AAAAAAATTTTTAAAAAAATCAATTGGGCTAAAGGAGGGTTAATTGTTTTGGCATTGTTTATGCTGGCAAATATTGTTTTTGCCGGTTTTTTGTTGTCTGAAATCAAAAAAATGAAATATTCGGTTATAAGCGTAAATACGCAGTTCAATAACATAAATCGCGGTTTATCGGAAATTAAGAAACAGCAGGAAAATCATCAGACTTATTTAACCCGCCTGCAGTCTTTGCTGTATCGATTTGGAGCGGAATAGAAATTTGTAACTTACAATTTACTAATTATACTTTTTTTACCAGAGCGCATATTTTTAGATAGTCTTTACAGGAGCGCCTTTTACTCTCTTTTATTATTTTAACTTCATAATTTGCGGTTATCAATAAATAAAGGAAAAATAAAGGCGCTCTTTTTTATTTTTTTATATAATTATAATTTTAAAAAAATCTTATGTTCAAAAAACTCAAAACTTTAATCGCCTTGATGGTGGTTATTAATTTGTTAATTTGGAATTTTGGCGTTCCTGTTAGCTTTTTTATTAAAAATGCCATAGCCAGCGGCGGGGTCAGCGCTGATTATTTATCAGATATGCAAGGTATGGATATTATGATGGCTAGCACGGATACTGTTTATGGAATCGGAAAATTTGATATTTTTGATTCTTCTGGTGGGACATTGTCAAGTTTAACAGTAACCTTAATGGATGTTCCAGAGAACACCGGTTTTGATCCGGATGTAGATTTGGCCGCGCTTAACTCGGCTTCAAGTTCAGGCATGTCGCTTTGGAGAGACACTAATGGCAACGGGCAATTTGATGTTGGCGCGGATACGCAAGCGGGAACAATTAGCGGTTTATGGAATCCTGTCGGTGGAAATTGGCAGGCGACATTTAGCGGTATTAATCTGGCTTATGACGCCAGCACAAACATGAAAATATTTTTAGCTTTTAAATCGGATGTTATATCAACCAGCACGCCAAAAGGTTTTGAGGCAGTAGTGGAGATGGGTGATATGGTTTTTTCAGGAGGAACCATTGGGAGTTGGCCAAGCGATTATAATCATTTTTTCCCGCCGGTTTGGATTGGTCAAGCAGGCGCCGGCGGTTTTGGCGCGCCTTTGGTAATTTCCGAGATTCAAACGGCAGGAGGGACTGTTAATGATGAATTTATTGAAATTTACAATAGGGATTTTAACAGCTTTGATGTATCCGGCTGGAGCGTAAAATACAGTTCATCAACAGATCCAAGCTCCTTAAGCTGGGAAACAATAATGCATGAATTTAGCACTTCTTCGCCATACAGTATGCAGGGCGGTGGATTTTATTTGATTGGGAACGGCAATCTCAGCACCACTACGGATGCCTCTATTTTAGCCGGCAGCTTGGCTGAATCCGGAGGCTATGTCGGTTTATTTAATTCAATGGGAGATCTAATGGACTGGATCGGTTATGGCAGTCTGACAAATGCGGATTTAGCGGAAGGCGGACAAGCGGCTTACGCGCCTGGAGCAACCAGTTCAATTGAAAGAAAAGCTTTTCATGATTCAATGTATTCAACCATGATAACAGGAGGAATTGACGCTGATATGGGCAATG
>JAGLLI010000014.1 GCA_023140595.1 Candidatus Parcubacteria bacterium | reverse complement strand
CCATGCCTCACTTGTTTAATTCCAATATACAAACACTCCTTTGTCATTTTAATTAAATTCTTTGCTTCTTCGCTAATTTTACCTGCGCCAACTGTTCTGGCAGTATCAGTATAATAGCCGCCAAGCTTTGAGCGCTTATTCAAAATTCTTCCAGCCCTTAACTTTTCATTAATCGGATATTCCATTACAAAATCAAGGCTTACAATATCGCCTTCATTAATTATTCGCCCAGGCACTGCTGGAGCATGCACGATTTCACTATTAATTGACACGCACAAAGCAGCCGGAAATAATCTTTTATCCGGCATTTTAAAACCAAGCTGAGCCGGACGACCGCCAGCTTCTTTCATTAATCTTTTTGTCATATCCTCTAAATCAGCCGTGCTTATACCCGGTTCAACAGCCGCGCACAACTTATCTAAAATCCCGGCCAAAATCCCTCCGCCCTCTTTTAATATTTTAATTTCTTCTTTTGTTTTTATTGTTATCATGTTTTGTTTAATAAAAAATCTAAAATATTAACAAATTTAATTTTAGGGCGTGTTATTCATAATAAATATCATGATTGCCGATAGAATAAAATCTAATCGTTTTTTTATCTTTAAAATCAAATATTATTCTATTTCTTCTATCAATTGAAAAAGACCAAAAAGATTTTAACTTTCCCTTTAGTTTATGTGTATCAAGCCTTGAATCAAAATAATCTTTTCTAAAAATTTTCTCTTTTATCATTGCCGCCTCTTTTATTTCTTTTGGTAATTTTTTAAACTGCCTTATAAATTTTGGAAGATAATATATTTCCATAATCTACATCAAATCTTTTAAGCTGCGTAATTTTATGCCTTTACCGGAATCAAAATCTTTTCTATCATTTTTTAATTCTTGCGCCAATTTATTTGTATTCCATAAACGAATTAAATGCCTGATAAATTCGCTATTTGAGGCAAAATGACCCTTTTTTACTTCTTTTTTTACTTCTTTAACCATAACTCCAGGCAAAGAAATATTTAAAACTTCACGCATATTTTTTAAATTTATTACTGTAATAATTTGTATTACAATAATAGATTACTTACTATTTTTTGTCAAATCTTTCTTGTTTTAATCTATAAACTTGAAAGTGGAAAGTATTTGATTTGCCTGCTGAATAACATAATCTGAATTTCTTAAAATAAAATCATCTAAATTACTGGCTGATAAATGAACCGAGATAACCAAATCGTTTATTCGTTTGCATTGAGATTGAACACAGTTTAACTCACCATCTTTAAAAATATTATCCAATTCAATATTTTTATTAAATAAAAACAACATATCTTCTGCACTAACCACTTTGTATTGCCCACTTCCTGTCTTATTTAAATCACGCTCATTGTAAAGTTGTGTCTTGCACAAATCATACTTATCGCTTGTATAAACGCTAAAACGTATACTATAATTTTCTTTCTTATTTTTTAAAATCACGACTTTTCTCCAGCACCCGTAACAAATTTTATTCAAGGATTCCTCGTCGTAATGATTTAAAATTAAATTTTTGGGATACTTTACATCAAACCTATACTCCTTGTTCGGATAATTCTGCCAGTCATCTGTCTTGGGCTTTGGATAATAAGCTGGTTCTACTATTTTATTATCTATTTCATTCTTGCCATAATTTCCAATAATATACACCCAGCCGCCGATAATAACCACAGTTAACGCTGTAAAAATTAAAATCGCTAAAAGCGTTTTAACGGAAATGAAAGAAAAAAAATCTTTTTTAGGCGGTTGCTCCTGATTTTGTTCTGAATTTTGATTCAGATTTTGAGTTTGATTTTGCATAAAACTTAAAATTAAAACTTAAAAATATAAATAATACTTTATTTTTACCTTGTATATTTAAAGTACATATTGTGTTTAGTTTTTTATCAACACGAGATTTAATCTATGAATTTAAAAGTGAAAATAACTGCTTCCCAATTCATCACCCTCTAACAATAATAAAAACAATATAAAAAACATATAAACTCACCAACGCCATTCCCTCCCATTTGTCCAGTATGTTTTTTTTGCCGATATAAACAAGAAATAATAAAATTATTGTGATGCCGAATAAAATGACAAAATCGGTATTTAAAATCGCGTCATAAGACATTGGCTTGATAATCGCGCTAATACCCAAAACCCAGACAAAATTAAATATATTTGAACCTATGACATTGCCAACCGCGATATCGGTTCTGCCTTTGCGCGCCGCAATTACGGACGCGGCAAGCTCCGGTAAAGACGTGCCGATTGCCACTATTGTCAAACCGACAAGAGCCTCGCTAATGCCGAAATAAAAAGAAAGATTAGTCGCGCTGCCAACGATTAACTGTCCGCCGCCTGCCAAACCGATTAAGCCTCCTAAAATCATCGCGGCAGTCAGCCATCCGGAATATTCTTTTGGTTCGTCTTTTAATTCTCCGACTGTTTTTTTGAAAATATTTTCTTTTTCATGGCTGATTCCAAAAGTATAAAATATAAAAATCGCGAAAAATAAAACCAGCACCAAGCCGTCAATGCGGGTTAGTCCGTTTGGCGCGCAATTATCAATCAATAAATCATTAACCAAAAAGCCTACTGCCAAAATCGCCAATAAAGAAAAAGGAATTTCTTTATTAATCGTTGCTTTTTTTACCACCAAAGGCGCTACAATCGCGGACACGCCTAAAATTAACAAAGTATTGGAAATATTAGAGCCGATTATATTTCCCAAAGCAATTCCCGGACTGCCTTCAATGCTTGCTAAAACGCTAACCACAAGCTCGGGCATAGATGTGCCAAAAGCAACCACGGTTAAACCGATAAAAAAAGTTGACAAGCCAAAACGTTTGGCGATTGACGAAGAGCCGTCAATTAATATATCGGCTCCTTTAATCAAAAAAATAAAACCGATAATCAAATAAAATATATCTGGAAACATAATTAAAATAAATTATTTATCAGCGCCGGGGCGAAACATCGGCGTGTCGTTAGGCTTATTAACAATGCCTTTTGCTTTATTCTTGCTTAAATCAGCTGCTGTTCCTTGCTTATCTTCCGCGTGCTCTATTTTATTAGCAAAACCGGTTTGAGCTGAATTATCTAAACTCCCCTTATCGGCCTGAGCGCTAACCGTGGATTGAGTACCCTTAGCGCCGATATTGGCAGCATTAATTTTAGTATTATCTATATTACGAATATCTGTTGATTTTTTTACTTCTTTTTTCCTGCGATTTATTAATTGGCTTGCTATACCCTCTTCTTGCTCCCTGCTTCGCTGTGTTTCTAAAACATGTATTCTTGATAATCTTGCTTGTTTTTTATCAGAAAATTCCATTTCTTGCTTGGTCGGACCATCTTTATCATAAATATCCCTGATTTTATCACTCTTTTTTCTATCTAGCGCACTATCTCTGCTAAAAATATATTTTACTTTACCTCCGCTTTTTTGATCAACCATAGTCCGATTTTTATCAAAATTATATTTATAACTTGAAACCGTCTGTCCGCTTTTAACTCCTCTTTTTAAAAACTCAACGATATTAGACTTTTTGATTATTTCCCTGGTTACCACATTTTTTCCATTAATTTTTTCTACACGATGCGTCCTGATTACGTTTCCAACATCCTTGGCTTTTCTCTTTAAATCATTATTTTTCCAATCAATATTCCTAATTATTTTTTTTGGAGCTTTACTGCCGGAAGAACCGCCCAAACCCAAAAGACTTCCTCCCGCCGAAAGTTTAGGATTGCCAAACCCCATTAAATTTCCTATTCCCATATTTTTTTAATTCTTAATTTTTAATTAAATTTCTATTTTTTCAACCATCCAAATGAGCTTTCAAAATTCTTAATAATTATATCAATAATACTTTCTTCTTGAACAGGAGTCAACATGGTAAAATCTTCCGACTTTGTATTGTTATCAGCTTCGTCTTTGCAAACAACCCAAAACTTATAAACACTGCCCGGTAAAAAATTAGTTACCACTTCAACATGCTTAAGCGCGTAATCTTCTTCACTAGGCAGCGAAAACGGATCGTCAAGCGATATCAAGCCTTGATGATAAAATAATTGGCACATTGCTTCTTCATCAGTCCGCCAGCTGACAATTGTTTGAATTTTGTTGTCAGATCCGGGATATATGGTTGATTCGGTATTAACCTGGGAAATTTCCGGCGGATATTTATCGCGAGTGGTAATAAATGTCATTATTTCACTCTCTGTTTTTTCGCCATCTTCGCTCTCAACTTTAACCATGGCGGAATAATAAGTATCAAAAATCAAATTGTTTAAACGCATTGAATGAGCGGTTAAAAAACTTGAATTTCCCTCAAGTTTTGTATCGGAATTATTAAGATTAGTGTATTCCACGATTGAGGAGCATGGAACATTGGTAGTCCAGCGAATCGTCGCGGCCTCTTCTTCAATTTTAATAATTTGCAAATTATATATTTCCGGAGCAATAGATTTTGTGCGAAAAGTTTTATCCGTGCTTTTTCCGGTTAAGTCAAGCGCTGATTTTGACTGCACTTGAAAATGATATGTTGTTGCCGGACGCAAACCGTTAACATAAACAGAGTGTTCCAGCACAAATTCATCCGGTTCGCCTTCTTTCCAAACATAAGGATTTTCAGCTTCACCGTCATAATCATCCTCTTCTGCCAAAGCCACGATTGAATTTGCCTCTTTGTCTGTCTCCCATGAAATTATCGCGTAATCAATTCCAATTTCAACATCAGCGTAATCTAAAATAATAGCCGGCGGTTCTAAAATTTCCTCTGCTTTGTCTTTAACTTCTTGCTCAATAATTTCAAGACTTTCTTCATGATGAATAGAGTCTAAAAGTTCAAGCACTTCTTTTAAAGAAACATATTCCATATCGCCTTCTCCGCCCTCAAGCCTTCCTTCTTCTTTTCCGCGCTCAATCTCTTCCAAGTCAATATTTTCCTCGCTGGCGATTAGTTTCAACATATCTAAAATCTCTCCTAAAGCGCCGTCAAAATACCTTTCTTCACCGCCGCCTTTATCATCCAATCGCCCGTCAACTTCGTCCATTTCCTCGCCAGTTGAAATTTGATTAACCATGTCCAAAACTTCTTCAATCATTTCTTCAATTGCGCTTGTCTCGTATTCTCCGCCAGTCAATAAAGACTGTTCATCCTCTGCGGTAATAAAAAAATGATCGCTTGATATTCCCTGATTGCCTTTTTCGTCCGCTGAAGTAACGCGAAAATAATATGTTGAACCGGATAAAAGCTCTTCTAAAATAACTTCATGCTTAAGCTTGTCAAAACGCGGCTCGCGCACGATTCCATAATTTTTATTTAAACCGAAATTAACCAATGAATCAGCCAGCTCATCCGTTTCCCAAGTAATAATAGTGGAAGTTGAACTAACATTTCCAATCTTTATATTAAAAAGCTGCGGCGGCAAAACATCATCTTCTTCAGCCGCTACCGTTAACGGTCCCAAATTTGTAATAGCCAGCATACCGACAAAAAACACCGAGATAATTATCCCGATAAATATCGCTATATTTATATATAAAGTTTTTGGCATATTATTTCATATTATAACACAAAACACTAACTCTGCGCAAAATTTAATCCCTTACCAGTCATCATTATCCAACCGAAGGTCAAAGGTGTTCTTTCCCGTATACACTTCGGCATTTGCGCCAGTCGGTATTCCGATTCCCCACCATATAATATCCTCTGAGCCGCTGGAACTGGTAGCGCGCGGCGCGATTAAATCAACTGGATATCCAGAGGTTGTTAAGGCTTGGCCTCCCGCCGTATAAACAAAATTATCAAGACTCCATTTAATCTTAGTTACTACTATAGGTTCGCCCGATCCGGCTAAATCCGTGCCTTTAATATCTGTATTAATCGGTGAATTTCCACAATTAACTATCGTTGTAGTGGAATTATTACTGCCGGTATTGCCGCCTCCGAACATACCGGTGCCAAAATCAATCTCATCTTCCAAGACCTCAAAAGCTAAAGTTGTCTTAACTTCAACTCCGGTAGAAGTCGCGAATGGATAATGGGCGCCGTCATAAACCTGCATATATGAACGCCAATCATAAGATTCGTTCGGATTATTAACAACATCATCGGCAGTTGAGATGGCAAAATATTCCATAGCAACCGAACAGGTAATCTCGGCTGTTGTGTCGCTGGCGCAGTTTTTTACGCAATCGTTAATCGTCGCATGATAACAATCATTATCATTGGCTGTACAGTTGTAGCCGCCGGAAACATTTGACATATACACTCTGCCAACGGCGCTCTGGATTGTGGAACAGCCATTTTGATCATCTACGGATGTATTTACAATTTGAACTGTGGTAGTCGCAGATTTTATATCCAACGTAATATCGCCGCCATTATTTAAAACTAAATTACCGAGTTGCGGCGCTACATTATTAATCGTATAAGTATCGCTAAGCGAATTATTATCAGCGGCTAAATTATGTCCGCTGTCTGAATCATGCTTGTCAAACACAAAAGCATAATAAGCGGTACTGCCGGATACTGTTGGGGCGGTGTCAGTATACGCGCATTCAACATTTGGCGAACTGCTCGCTGCCGAACAAACAGTATCGCCGGAACCGCCTGTGCAGCCGCCTGAACTCGCATCATCAGTATAACAAACATAAAGCTGCAATGTATCTGCTCCGCCGGCCACATCAGAATCAGACGCGATGGCGGTAATCGTAAAAGTGCCGCCGGGATTTTTGTTATCGTCGGTTGTGGAAATGCTCGTAAATATCGGGGGGTGATTAATTACAAACGGTGAATTATTCGCCGGCGTATTGCTTCCTTGTGAGCTTGCCGAACATTTGCCAACGGCAAAACCGGGATATCTATCGCAAACAAAGCCATACCATTCCAAACTTTCCGTGCTGGTCGCGGCAATATAACTGCAAGTTGCAGGATCAGTGCTTGACGCAAGTTCGGACACGCACCATTCTCCTCCATTGCAAATCGGCGGAGCGTCATTGCCGGCGCTTATACTATCGGTCTTGCAAATAGCCAAATAATAATCATCTCCCTCGCTATCTTCGGCGGTTGCGTCAAAAACAATCGGGCTGCCATAATGTTTTGGCGAACTAGAGGCGGAATTATTATCAATCGGTTCTCCTGTTAAAGTAAAAGACGGCGAAGTGTTGCTGACTCCCGAAAGAGTGATAACAGGAAAAATATCATAAGCATCCAAAGCCGTTCCGGCGTTTGTGGTACGAAAACAATAAGTGCCGGCGCTTTGCGCGTTTATCGTGGCTTTTATCACATATTCTATTTCAGTATATTCCCCCTCGGATAATGTGGTATTGCCGGAACTGTTTGAAGAAGACGCGACCATATCGCCTGCAACAAAACTATACGATTCCGTATTGTTAAACTGAAAAGTAGTCGGATCGCCGTCAGTGAAATAAGAGCTGGTTGCCATTTGCCAATGTTCACTTGAATCTATCGGCACTGTCAGCCAGCCGCCTGGATCAGTTGAGCAATTTCCCGTAGTAGTTGCATATTCCAAACGATAATTATAATTTGCCGCGTCTCCCCCGCCTGTATTCGCAACCTCTACGCGCAAACGAACATTATCACCAATTTCAACGCTGGAACTCGCGGTCGGACTGCCGATATCTTCAGCTTCCAGCCAATCCGCCGCGGTTTCCGATCCGTCATCATTGCGCCAGCGATAATGAATTTGCGCGGTTTCAGGAACTGGCGCGGCAAAACTCGCGTTAAAATAATCGCTTTTTAAATTTTGATCGCCAATATCCTGATAAACTCGCCAATAAGTCCAATTGCTTGCTCCATAATATTCTGACAATGATGAATTTAAATTGGCGTTTATTGTAAAATCGGTTCCGGTAGCGGCCGCGCTATTGCTGTCAACCGTTACCCACGAATCAACTGAACCGTATTGATAAACTTGCAAATACACCGCTGAATACGCAGGAGAAACATCAGACTGTCCGTTCCAATTTACTGTTATAGCGTCTGTATTGTTAGTATGCTTAGCGGCAAAATTTATTACCGCATACTTTGCCGTAGTCGTTCCCAGCTTATCGTAATTTGAATCGTCGTTTGACGAAACATCATCATATCCTTCGCCGTCAAAATAATATTCCAGGTCGTCAGTAGTTGTTAATAATGAATCTGTTTCTTCTTTGGAATATCTTTTAGTTTCAACAGCAACCGTAGTAAAAGTTGAAGTGCTGTTATAACCGTCAAAAATTTTATTGTCGGTTTCATTATACAAACGCAAACGATAAGTTTTATCTAACAAGGCGTTGCTAGTTTCAACCGCAAAAACAAATTCCGTGTAATAATTATTAATTAAAGAGAATGATCCTGTCTGATAAGTGTCTTTGTGCCAAGTGCCATCCTCCCAAACATTTAAATTATCAGCGGCTTTCTTCGGCGGTAATATATCATCCCCGTTATCGCCGGACAAGCCAGGTGAATGGCTGATTTCAGTAGCGGCGCCAACATTAATCCATGTGCTGGAAGCATCAGTATAATTTTCATACTGCAAGCTATAAACTTTAGCAGAAGCAATGTCGCCGCCGTTGTTCTCAATCTGAATTCTTACATTCATTCGCTCGCCGATATTAATATCATCCAAAGCAACATCAGCAGTTGTTTCAGAGGTGTTGGAATTAACATCAGCTCCGTCATCATTTTCCAGCAAATAAGAAGTCTGAACTAAATTGTAAGTGGTGTTGGTCGTAGTTGACACAACAGTTGAACTGGCAGCATTTCCGGCCTGATCAAAGACAAAAATATTAAAATAGTACAAAGTATCGGGCGCAAGAAAAGGAACAGAAACTCCGCTTGCGCCATAATCAATATCATCCAAAACAGCATCATCATATTCGGAACTTGATTCCGTAATCGGCAAACTGTCTGAATAAAATATTTTATATTCTTTAAAATTATCTTCGGTTGTTGTCGCGCCAAAATTCAAATCTATGCTTGTGCTGGTTTTGGAAACAGGTATTAACGCGCCCGGCGCTGTCGGATCAATTATATCAACATAAAAATTCGGCTGGCTTAAATTATATTTTGCCCAGCCGGAACAAGCTGAATCGTCATCGCAAGCCATAACCTGCCATTTATAGCCGACATCTGAATCGGAAATCGCGGTAATGGTTGCAGTGGCTATGAATGAATCCGCGCTATAATCGCCGGAGCTGGTAGCCACCAGCCAAATATTGCTATTGCAATCAGTAAAAGACATATTAGCATCGCAAGAATTAAAGGGATGAGTAGTGGTTGACGTGAATGTTTCATTATCCGGAATCAACTGCAAATACACATATAATACTTCACTGGTATCCGCGTCTTTGGATGATGCAACCAGTTTTACCGTGTTTTCATCTATCCAGTCGCCATTTGCGATTACGGTGCCGACATCGCTTTTATACTGAATTAAATCGGTCGGCGTATTAGGGGTTGCGTTGCCTGCTGAAAATGCGAAAGCGGTTAATTCATAATCCGCGCCAGTTGCGCCTGTGCTTGTGGCTAATTCCATCCATTCTTGACTGCCCGAACCGTAAAATTCATCATTAGCGCCATCCCAAAAAATCGCGCTATAATCTATATCATCGTTTTGATAAACCGCGAGAAATTCATTTTCATTCGGATCTTTATAAAAACGGGTACGCGTCCAGATATTGGCTGCCGATCCCGGAACCGCGGTGTCGGCAGCATCAACCGTATTACTTGAAGCGGTTATTACCCTGTATTTCGGAGTAGCGCTAATCGCCTCGTTCCAAGCAACCGTTCCGTATCCGTCTTTATAAAATTTAATTGCGTAAGGTTTTTGCGAATCATTTGTGTAAATGTAAAGTCCTGTTCCTGATATATTGTCGCCGTTAGTACTGGACGACCAAGCGGGAGTGCTTGCGCTAATATCAACTTTATAAATATTCAACTCCCCATTAATATCATCGCCAACAAACCAAGCTTCTCCGACTCCGTTTGGATCGGCGCTAAATTCACCGTGAACAAAATCTCCTGACCAAGATGCCGGTGTTGTTGCTTCAGCGCCATAGCTAATATACGGAGAAGACGCGCTTACAGTAAATTTTTTAACTTTCGTGTCAGCCGTACTATTGCTGTTTGAATAATTAATTGCTCCGCGCGTGTTGTCGCTTGGATCAAAAAACGCTTCACCAAGATAATTATCAATATCTTCCTCTTCTGAGGAATGTTCCGTCCAAGCCGTCCAACTGCTATTATTGTAAGCATGTCCGCCGTAATAATAACTTGTGCCGACATCGCCGTAAGTATTGCCGCCATGGTCGGTATCGTCAAAAGTGACTAATAATAAATTATCAGCGCCTTCACGCCGCGCCAATTGGCAGCCATTCATTACGTCAACTTCACCAACTGTTGATCCAGGACCAGAACCTTCGCTTGTCCAGCCGCCAGTGGCATCCCAGGAAAAAGCTAAGGTTCCGGCGCTTCCGTTATTATTTCTGATTACAACAAACTCACCGTCGGACAGCGCGCCGATACAGCCGGTAATTAATTGATTATTATCCGCGCTCGCGTAAGACGCGCCGAGAATTTCGGAATTTACAAAATCATCAGCAGCGACACGATAAACCGTTCCCCACCATTCCTGATTGGTTCCGTCCCAAGTTTTAACGAAAATTGCAATTCTGGCGCCATCATCCGAACGCTCAGCTCTAATATGGCGAATATTGTCACCGGCCGCGCTTCCCAAAGTCGAACCTGATTGCTCAGCATTCCAAGCGCTTCCTGTCCAAACGCGATAATACAGTGTGCGATCATTCTTTGCGTAAAACATTGCCCCTGGAGTGGACGCAACCGCGTTTGTCACAATGCTTATTTCACTTGAACTGGCTTT
>JAGLLI010000139.1 GCA_023140595.1 Candidatus Parcubacteria bacterium | reverse complement strand
TGTTGAAACCAGACACTCGCTTGGAACGGCCACCAGTTCTTATTTATATCTTTTTGAAAGAGAAAGCGTTGTAAAATATGTTGATGCTGATATTCAAGATTCACTGGCAGACACAGGTTTAAAAAAAATAAGCACAACGATTTATTATAAAGACAAAATTTCAAACAATGAAAAAACTTTCATAATCAGCACTCTCTTGGTAACAAGATAATTTTTTATGAAAAAAAAGAAAAATATAAAAAACGGCTTTACTTTAATTGAAACAATCGTAGCCATATCTCTTTTTACAATCGTTATCATGATAAGCGGTTCAATGTTTATAATGTCTCAAAAAATATATACAAGAGGGAGCGCGCTTAGCGAATTAACGCAAAACGCCAGAATATCACTTGATAAAATCTCAAGAGAACTAAGGCAATCAAATGATTTAATCACCGACTTTTCAGCTGCAGCGACTAGCTCGGAAATTTTTTTTCAAGACGGACATGACAATATTGAAATTACCTACATACAATATTTCGCCTCCAGCACTAATCTTATTAGGAAAAATCTAGCCTATGAATTTAGTGCCGATCCTGGTACGTATGTTTATCACGATAGCATTGACGGATTTGGAAATCCCCCAAATGAAATTTTACTTGAAGAAAGAATTATTGGAGAATATTTTAATGATTTAATATTTTCTTTGTCTAACGGTTTAATAAATACATACTTAAATTTAAATAATGCCCATGCTAATCTTAAAATTAATTCAAAAACGCATATAAGAAATTAGTAGAGATGATTACTAAAAAAATCAACAAACAACAAAAAGGCATAACAATAATATTGGTACTATTGATAACCACTTCGCTAATGTTTTTGGCTTTATATCTGCTTAATTTTTCTTTAACCGAAAAACTAATCGCGAAAAGCCAGAGTTTGGGCAACCGCGCGTATTATTTATCTGAAGCCGGAATAAACGAAATTGTTTGGCTGCTTAAAAACAATTCTCAATATCAAACAAATTTTGAAACCGAAAACTCTTGGGCAACAACGACTTCCCGCATAGATCCGTTTGGTTCTAATACCGGTTCATACTCGGCGACTATAACAAATAGCAGTCCGGCGCATGGTGAAATACTTTCAATCGGAACCATTAATTTGTCATCCGGACATAGCGCCCAACGAGTCATAAAAATTTTGGTTTATAAACCAATGGGACAAAGCGGAATTGCCAGCAGCTCGGGATACGCCGATGGAAATATTGATATTTCCAATTCTTTGGTTAATTTTATTAACGGCGATGCCCATTCCAATAATGTTTTTACAATCAATAATTCCAGCGTTGTTAACGTTAGCGGAAATTTGAATGCCGTTGGCAATTACATTAAAGCCGGATCAGCCACTGTAACTTTGGGCGGTGATTTTTACGCTGCCAATATGCCAAACGGGCCGGCAACGGAAATCCCAATGCCTGCGGTTGATTTTAATTCTTCTGATCCTGGTTCATATAAAAATCGAGCCACAATAATTTATTCAGAATCAGATTTTGATGATTTAATGGATATAAATCAAGTACTCACTCTCACTGACCCGATAACTTACGTAACAGGTGATGTTGAACTAAAAGGCGATCAAACATTAATTATGGACAAGGCATTATTGATTGTTGAAAAAGATTTTACGGTTGGATTTAAAAAAAACGGACATAGCCGCATAGGACCAAGTAATTTAATAATTCAAAGCGCGTCTGGAACTCCGGCCGGCGTTTTGACCGGAAGGCATGTTGATTTTAAGCAATATACTGAAATCGTTGATATTTATGGCGTTGTTTATGCAGCTGATAAAATGAATCTTACCGGCATTGATTCATATACAACCCAATTTGATGTTCGTGGCGGACTCTTGGCAAGAAAATTAACCATAAGCAGCTGCTGGCAGCCGATTAACATTACCCATGACAATGAAATACTTATTAACACGCTTGGATCTGCCTCTTCATCACCGACAATCATTATAGAGCACTGGGAAGAAGAATATTAATTTTATATATGCTATAATATCATAATATGTTTATAATAAAAACTTCAAAATATCCAATCGGCATTGATCTGTCAGACACCTCGTTAAAAGCTGTACAGCTTAACGGAAAAAAAGACAAGCTTTTTATTCAGTCCATAAATAAAATAGCCCTGCCAAAAGGAATTATCTCCGAGGGTGAAATTAAAAATCCTGAAGTTTTAATAAAAAATTTAAATCTATTATTGTCTAAACCGAAATTCGGTGTTTTTAGCTCAAAAGACATAGTCGCCAATCTCCCGCAAATAAAATCATATATTAAAATTATTGAAATCGACAATGGCCCCAATAACATTACCGACTCAATTGAAAATGAAATTGAAAATCATATTCCGCTTGCTTTAAATGAGATTTTTTATGATTGGCAAATCGTTAAAAAAACAAAAGATAAAAATAGAATTTTAATCGGGGCGGCTTCTAAAAATATAATTAATCAATATGTTGATATATTTAAGCGCGCAAAACTGTCTGTAAACGCTTTTGAAACCGAATCTATAGCTAACTCAAGGGCTTTACTGGAAGAAGAAAAACCAAAGTTTAATAAAAACAACGCGACAAGCTATGGAATAATTGATATTGGCGCGAAAAAAGCGGCTATGGCAATATATGCTAAAAATACACTGGTTTTTACCATAAGCATGCCGATTTCAGGACAGGAAGTTACGGAAAAAATTTCCAAAGTCCTTGAAATAACCGAAGATCAAGCTGAAAAAGCAAAAATTATCTGCGGGCTTGACGAAACAAAAGCCAAAGGCATTATTAATGAAATTTTAGCTGACAACATAAAAAAATTAAACAACAAAATAAGCGAAGCGCTTGAATTTTACGCAAATCACTACCCTGAATACGAAACAATAAAAAAAATCATACTAACCGGCGGCGGAGCAGCAATAAAAAATTTAGAAAAATTAATTAAAAAATCCATTTCAATTGAAACTGAACAGGGAAAAATGGTAAATAATTTAATTATTAATAACAAAATTATTGATAAAATATTTACTGAAACGCACAGCCTGTCTGACAAAATAATAAAAAATTCTAAAAATCAAAATCTCTCAACAAAACAAAATTCCAGCCT
>JAGLLI010000138.1 GCA_023140595.1 Candidatus Parcubacteria bacterium | reverse complement strand
TTGATAAATTTATAAAAAAAATTATCGGGACTGTTTTTTTATTTATTATAATTTTCTCAGGAATTCTTTTTGCCGCTGAATTTTATTTACAATTATATTTTGAAGAAACAATTGAAAAAAACGCGAACACTTCAAAAAGCACTGAAGATTATCTTAAAAAAATTAAAGAGATTAACAATAAGATTGATTATATAGCGAACATCCAAAATAATAATATTGATTGGACAAACATAATTTTGCGCGTGAGCAAAACCATCAATAATGATATTAAAATTAACAAAATAAATATCAATAAAAGCAATAATACGCTTTCTTTATCAGGAAACGCGAAAACAAGAAACAGTTTATTATTGTTAAAAGATAGCCTTGAAAAATATGAAAATTTCAACGAAATTAAGCTTCCAATCAAAAATTTATTGGAAAAAAACGATATAAATTTTGAAATAACAACCGTAATCAATTCTTATGAATTTAAACAACAGCTTTAATCTTGATATAAAGAAAAAAATAACAATTAGAGTTTTAACGAGCTTGATTTTATTTTTTTTAATAGCTTATTTTTTTACTTTTCCTTTGATAAAAAAAATTAAAACTCAAAAAGAAAATATTATTGCCAAAAAAATTGAGCTGGAAGACAGGATGTCAAAAGATAAAAATATCATAGGGCTGAATGAACAAATAAAAAAAATAGAACCCGAACTTTTGGAACTTGATAAAATTTTTATAAATATAAATCGCGAGCTTGATTTTATAACTCTGCTGGAATCTGTTGCCAATAATAACAATATTGAGCAAAGATTAAACATCGCCCCTGGTCAAACAAAAAAAGACGATGACGTTTATCAAACCCAGCCGCTTATAATTGACGCAAACGGAGAATTTAAAAACATCGTCCAATATATCGCCGACTTGGAGGCGCTTACTTACTATATAACAATCAACTCAATTAATATCAACGGCATTAATAAACTTGGCAAAGATGACGCAAATCAAAATAATTCTGTAAAAATAACAATAAATGCTTTAACTTATTGGAAATAATTTACGCCTTCGCTAAGCTTTGGCGCATAAATATGCAAAAAATTAATAATAAAAAATTATTTAATTATATTTACTTTTTTATAATATTTGCAAGTATGATTTCTTGCGTTTTTCTTGCGAAATTTCTTCAAGAAAACATATATAAAACAATAACAATTGACAGCGAATTTTTGCTTTCGCAAAGTAAAACAGAAAAAGAAAGTTTAAACATCAAGGGTTTTGAAGAAATTCTGGAAGAAACAAAAAACAAAACAAAACCAAGGCAAATAAATTATGTGAATAATATTTTCACCCAAAGGGCGCCTCGTGATTAATTCAATACATCTTTCAACTTCCCAAAATAATTCTCAACTGAAAATTCATTAATTTTATCCCTAGAACTAACCCCGATTTTTTCTAAAATATTGGGATTTTTTAATATATAATTTATTTTTTCAGATAAATCTTTTTCACTGCCGGCTTTAAAAAGAATTCCCCCAAGATTATGAATAAGCTCGGTTATTCCGCCAATGCGCGAAGCCAGCACGGGCAAGCCTAAAGATGCGGCCTCGTAAATAACGGTAGGAGAATTTTCATAGCATAAAGACGGCATAATTAAACAATCGGATTCTTTCATGATTTTTTTTACTTCATCATTTGTTTTCCATCCAAGCAGTTTAATTTTTGCGTTTAACGCGTTCTCAATCTTGCCGCGCTTACTCCCTTTGCCTATTATTGATAATTTTATATTTTTATTTTCACTGAATTTATTAAAAGCGTTAAGCAAAAATATTACTCCTTTGTGAGCCTCTAGCT
Source organism: Candidatus Parcubacteria bacterium (assembly GCA_023140595.1). GTDB lineage: Bacteria > Patescibacteriota > Patescibacteriia > Patescibacteriales > UBA12075 > JAGLYP01. The sequence continues at coordinate 3,872 of JAGLLI010000138.1, read as the reverse complement.
CCCCGACATATAAAAAATTAATCGCGTTGTTTCTTTTATTTTTTAAATAAAAATTATTTTTAATAACAACGGGATTGGGAATAACAATTTTTTTTGAATTTTTAAAAAATCCTCTTTTTTCATGTTCGCGCATCAGCCATTTTGAGGGAGAAATTATTAAACTAGGAGAATTGATTATCTTGCTAACAACGGAATAATAAATTTTAGTAAAAAAATTTTCTAACATATCTTCTTTGCCGACGATAATCAAGCCTGATGGATGAATTAATTGAATGTCATGCAAAACACGGACATGTTTTATTTTGCTATTTTTAATCGCTTTAAAAATCAACAATCCCAATCCCTTAAAATTATGCGTAATAATCAAATTTGGCTTTTCTTTTTTTAAAATCTTTTTAATTTGAAAATATTTTCTTACGCTTAAAAAATCAGCCAAATGATAAAACAATCTTACTGGTTTGGGAATTTTATTTAAATAATAAAAAAAAGATTTTAGATAATAATTTTTATTATCAATATATTTTGAAAAATAGGGCTTTGTTGAAATAACAAAAACATCAAAACCGCGCTCACGCAAACCGTCGCGTGTTATTTCCAATACCCTATCGGCTCCGCCGCGGCTAAACGGCTTATAAAGATTATTAATTAAACAAATTTTCATATATTATAAATTTTTTCCAGTCTTTCTTTTAGTATTTTAAAACTGTATTTTTTATCAACTAATTTTTTCCCATTCGCGCCCATTTGCTTGCGAAGATTTTTATCAGCGATTAAAATATTGATTTTTTCTCTTAGGTCGGAAATATTGCCAGGCTCCGCGAATAAACCCTCTTGCTTATTATCAAAAACGCTTCTTACGCCGTGTAGATTGGAGGCTATAACCGGCGTTCCGCAAGCCATTGCTTCAAGCAGAACAACGCCAAACGCTTCATGCGAGTTAATTGACGGCAAAACAAAAATATCAGCTTTTTGATAATTTCTAACTAATTCTTCATCATCAACTCCGCCCAAAAAATTAACATGCCTTTCCATTTTTATTTCTTTTGCTATTTTTCTATATTCAACCAGCATATCTCCTTGCCCGATTATATCTAAAGTTATCTTATCATTTAAAACTTTTCCAAGCGCTTTAAATAAAATATCAACTCCTTTAAAATAGTGGGCACTGTCAAGACCACCAACAAACAAAATATTAATTTTATTTTCCTCTCTTTTGTTTTTGTTCGGGAAAAATTTATCAGTATCAACGCCAAATGGCAATAAATAAAATTTTTGCTTGTTTTTTTGATAAAAATTTTTTATCTTACTTTTCAATATATAGCCTTCGCTAGCAAAAGTAATTTTATCTGCCACATTAAATAATGGCTTAAATATTATTTTAGAAAAAATACTTAAAATTTTTGAAAAAAAAGACAAGCTGTCAGTATCCATGTGATAATGAATAATAAGCTTAAATCTTTTTTTAAAAAATAATTTTGCCAAACACACTGTTTCAGAAGCGCCAAAAAAAGGATAATGCAAATGGACTATATTAAAATCTTTTAATTTAAAGAATAATTGCGGCAAAAAAGCGCCGTTCCCATACTCCAGAAACGGCTTTAAATATTTTATTTTTATTCCACCATTCTCTTTAAATTTTAAATTATTTTGCGCCGGAGTGAAGATTGTTACTTCATTGTCAGATTCCATTAAAGACGCGAAATCTTTCGCGACATTTCCGATTCCTCCTTTGTACGGCGGGTAAACACAAACCACATGCGCGATTTTCATTTTTTTCTAATTAAATATTTATGCCAAATATATTGCAGTAAAAACACGGATAAAGCCTGCGCCTGATCAATAATATCTATTTTCTTGCAGCAAATTGCAGTCACCAAAAGAAGGGTCGGTAAAAAAAATATAAAAATTATGTCTTTTGTTTTATCATAGTTGGTCGCGTACATAATTTGCGAACCATCCCTTTTTCTAAAAATATACAAGTGCCACAAAAAAGAAAAGGAAAAAAATAAAAAAGCTTGCAAGCCATCAATACTATTAACAACTCCGTTAAAGAAAGCTATTCCCAATATGATCAATATCTGCAAAAATATTACCGCTAAATTTTTTATTTTATCAGTTTTAATAAAATAAACTATAATATCGTCAAGCGAGCTCTCCCGTATGTTTTTTTTTATTTTATTTTTTTCCACTTTAGCCCAATAAATAAATAATATCCCAAAAACAGAAACAATAGCAAAAAATCTAGCAAGATCTTCGGCTAAGCCCATTCTGTTTCCCAAAATAAAATAAAAAAAACAAAAAATTGACATTGCTATTGCCAGCGCGGTGGCTATGAAATCCATTGCCATTTCATAAGCTGTTATTTTTTTTCTCAACATATATTTATTTTTTAATTGCTATTTCCCTTACAATCTTAGTTATTTCCCTATCTATTTTTTCAAGTTTTATGCGCAAGCGAAAAATCATATAAAAAAGCGCTGCTACGGTTAAATACAAAATCACATCTATTCCTGCCGCTGAAAAGCCAAGACCTGCTACCAGTATGTCAATCTTTTTTATAAAGACAATTATCATAGCGGCTAAAAACCAAAAAACTAGCCAAAATAAAAATTCCGTTCTGCTTACTTGATTGTTTTTTCTTTGCCTGAAAATTCTTGCTAAAAAAAATGCTATTACCAATAACGCGATTATTTGTTGAAACATATTTTTATTGCATAATTTTTGCTAAAAGCAAATCTTTAATTATTTGAATCCCTCCTTTTTTTCTTCCCTTACCTTTGAACAGGCTTTGTCCATACTCGTTATAAATAACAGTCATCGGCGCTTCTTTAATTTTTAATTTATTAATATTAGCTTTATATAAAATTTCACTGCAATGTGCCGAACCGTCTTGTTCAATCACAATATTTTCCATTGCCTTGCGGTTAAGCGCGCGAAAACCGCTTTGAGGGTCTGTTAATTTTACACCCAGCAAAACATAGTTTACCAAACGCGCGATTGGAAATAAAATATATTTTTTTGTCCAAGGCATTTTCGACGCGCCTTCGATAAAACGCGACCCCAAAGAAATATCGCATTCATTACGCAGTAAAGGTTTTAACAATCTTGGAATTTCATTTGCTAGAAATTGCCCATCCGCGTCAAAATGCACGGCTATTTCGGCTCCATTATCATAAGCAAACTTATTGCCTGTTTGAAGTGCCGCACCCTGTCCGCGATTAATAACATGTCTTAAAACCGTTACGCCGGTTTCTTTTGCTCTTTCATAAATTTTATCAGACGAACCATCATCAATAACAACTATATTTTTAATTATTTTTTTAACATCTAAAATTGTTTTTTTAATTCTGTCCTGTTCATTATAAGATGGAATAATGCAAAATATTTTTGTGTCTATATTCATATTGCCTCTTTAACGGTTTTTAAGCCTTTACTTGCCCTAAGCTCATAAATTGTTTTTTCTAATCCTTTGTCCAATGAAATTACAGGCATCCAGCCTAATTCATTTCTGGCTTTTGAAATATCCGGCACGCATAAAGGCTTCATAAAAATAACAGGCTCTTTATATTCTATTTTTAAATTTTTATCAATAATCTTAATTATTTTATCAGCCAAATCAGTTAAATTTATTTTCACGTCCGATCCGATATTAATCGGCGTTTCAATATCGGATTCCATTAATTTCATTATCGCGTCAATGCAATCGCTAATATAGCAAAAAGATGAATTAAAATTTTTATCGCCATATATAATTAAATCTTTTTTATCTAGCGCGTTACTGATAAAATCCGGTATCATTTGTCCGTCGGCAATTTTCATTCGCGGACCGTAAACCCTAAAAAGCCTAATTGTTTTTAAGTCAATATTATAAA
>JAGLLI010000137.1 GCA_023140595.1 Candidatus Parcubacteria bacterium | reverse complement strand
TTACGAAAAAACAGGCTCTTTTGAGTCTGCTTGTACGGTTTTGCTCGCGTACTTCGGACAGCTTCCAAACTTTTTTGGCTAAAGTAAAATAATCAATGTTTATAAAAACCCTTAACAACAATTTTGTTATCGCGACACAGTTTCAATGCCTCCTTTTTAAATTTTTTTTATTGATTTTTCATATTTTTTTACATATTATTTCCATTTCCCTGACCGCAGAATAGAAATTATTAAAAATAAACCTAAAAAACTGGCGAATAAATAGCCGATAATGCCGATTGCGGGATAACCGAAAACGAAAGGACCGATTGGCTGTGTTAAAACCAAAGAAGAACCTACAATTAAAGCGGCGATTATCATGCTAAAAGACAGCCTATTGCTGGCGCGGTCTATTTCCAAAATTAATTTTTCCAGTCCTCTGTGTTTAAAATTAATGTTGATATCGCCCTTTCTTAAACTTTTAATCAACCATGAAAATTCTTTTGGAAGAATCTGTAAAAAATCAAATATTTCCTCGGCTGTTGCCTTGCCCTTTTTCCACAAGTTAACAGGCGAATATTTTTGGCTAATCAATTTTTTGGCAAAAGGCCTACTATGAGCGACCATATCAAAATCAGGATCAAGATCTCTTCCTACCCCCTCAATAGTAACCAGCGATTTTACCAGCAAGGTTAAATCGCTTGGCATCTTGATTTGATGATGAACCATAACCTCTAAAATTTCTTCTATGATTACGCTGATTTTCAGCTGTTTTAGCGGAACGCCGTAATACTTATCAATGAAATTTTTGATTTCAATTTTTAATTCCCTTAAATCCATTTCCGGATCAACAATTTCCATTTGTTCCAAAGTTTTAACAATTTTATCAGTATTATTTTCAATAGTCGCAATTAATAAATTTGCCATGTTGGACATAGTGCTTTCCTCAACTCGCCCCACCATGCCGAAGTCAAGCAAAGCGATAATATTGTTTTGCATGATAAAAATATTCCCGGGATGTGGGTCTCCGTGGAAAAAACCATCTACGAATATTTGTTTTAATATCATATCCGCTCCGCGGCTGGCAATTATTTTTTTGTCAAATTTTATATTTTTTGAGTCAGCCACTTCGGAAATTTTAACCCCGTTAATATATTCCATGGTCAATATTTTTGATGTTGTTAACTGCCAATATACTTTAGGAATATGAACTGTTTCACTGTTTTTAAAATTTACTCTAAATTTATCAATATTGCGTCCCTCACTGACAAAATCCAATTCTTGTTTAATGGTTTTAGAAAATTCTTTCACTATTTCTATTGGCTGATAAATATGGCCATTTATTAACCTTTTCTCCATAAAGTTAACTAGGTCAAACAAAATTGAAATATCTGATTTAATACGCTCTTTAATATTTGGGCGCTGTACCTTAACTGCCACAGCTTCACCATCAGGTAGCTTAGCTTTATGCACTTGACTCAAAGAAGCGGAGGCCACGGGACGCTCATCAAATTCAATAAATAATTTATCAATCGGTCTGCCAAGCTCTTTTTTTAATATCTCCTTTACTTCTAAAAAGCTAAAGGGCGGAACCTTGTCTTGCAATTTACTAAATTCTTCTACGAACTCACGAGATATTAAATCAGGACGAGTGCTTAAAATTTGGCCTAATTTAACAAAGGTCGGTCCCAAATCTTCGCAGGCCATGCGGGCTCTTTGCGGTATAGTTAAACGCTTAATTGCTTCTTTTTCTGTTTTTTTAATAAAAAACTTTTTACCCAATTTAAAATATCGTTCTGCCGCTGGCAAATTCAAAAAATAACCCAGACCATATTTGCTTAAAACAAACAAAATTTCTTTAGCGCGTTTTAAATTCTTATAATTTTGTTTTAGATTTAACATAATTGAAATTAATAAAACACAAACCATAAATACTGAATAAACTTATTCAGTATTTATCGCCTGCATATAAAAAATTTTATTCCTTTTCATTGCTTAATTTTTTCTCCAATTTCTCAATCTTGCTGTTTAAGCCAATGATATCTTTCCTGCTGGGGATATTAAGCTTTTTTAATACATCACAAACTGTCTTTTCAATTTTTTTTTCCATTGCTTTTTTATTGTCTTCCATCTTTTCCAATAATTCTTTTACTAATTTTGATCCTTCGCCCTCAGACACTTCACCTTCTTTTATTAAATCTTTAACTAACTTCTCTGCTTTTTCCTTGGTTAATGAGGCTATACCCAGCCCCGTTAAAATTGTTTTTTTAATTAAATCAGTCATAGTTTTTGTTGTTAATAATTATTTAAATATTCTTTTTATTTTCTCTATAATTTTCTTAATAAAATCTAACATATTATCACCCCCTTTCTTTTATAAGATTTACTATTTGAACAAGGGATTTTTCAGTTGCCTCTTCTCCTGCGTTTATTATTTCTTTTGATCCTTGTCCATTAAAAAATTTATTCCATCCAGCTAAACCTACTTCGCCTACTTTGGGCTCTATAACAATATCTCCGCTCTTTAGACAATTTTGCGCAAAATGATAGCGTATTATATTTAACGCTCTTACGCCTGTTTTTGAAATTGGAAAATTATTTTTGCTTAAGCTGTTATCAAAATTTTTATTATCCAAATTAACCGCAATAACTATATCAGCGCCCATTTGCCGCGCTATATCATCCGGTAATGGGTTAGATAATCCCCCGTCCGCCAATAAATAATCATTATGCTTGATTGGCTGGAAAATAAGCGGTACTGACAAACTGGCTCTTACCGCCTTGGTAATGTCTCCACTGGAAATATCCACTTCTTGTCCGGAAATTAAATCAGTGGCAACAGTAGTTAAAGCAATTTTTAAGTCATCAAAACTATATCCATTAAACCAACCCTTTATCAAATCTTCAACTTTAACGCCTTTAACAAATCCGCCGCTCAAGCTTGGGTCAAGCAACGACAAGGCTGTGCGCCAATTAGTACTTAAAGCTACTTTTTCCAACTTACCCACATCTTTATAAATCGCGTAATAAGCGCCGACCAAAGCGCCAATGCTTGTACCGGCGATATAATCAATTGGGATATTATTTTTTTCCAAAACTTTAATAACGCCGATATGCGCTAAGCCCTTTGCGCCGCCGCTACCCAAGGCTAATCCGATTTTAAGTTTCTTTTTATGTTGCATATTTATTAATAATTATAACAAGATTTATTTTTATTAAAATAATACCGTAATAATTTGGTTTGAAACTTTTTCTGAGTTAATTTTTTTATTCAATAATGAGTATTCTAAAAGCAAGCCGTCCATCATGCCAATTAACAAAGAAGAAAGCATCCGACTATCAATTTTTTTTATTGTTTTTTTATTTACAAACACCTCTTTGATTATCGGTTGAATTAAATCAATTGTCTGCTCCCTTGATTTAATAATATATTTACTTATCCGGCGATTAGCCGGTGATAATTTCAAGGTTAAAGCCTTAATAAGATTTTTTTCTTTAAATCCAAAATCTAAATAATTTTTTATCAAAGCAAAAAGCTTATTTTTAGTATTTTCTTCATTACCAGCTTCAACAACGGCGGAACTCAAACCTGTAAAAACCTCATCAAGAACTTCTTGATAAATTTCTACCTTACCGGTGAAATGATAATACAAAGCCCCCTTTGTAATGTTAACTTTTTTGGCAATATCACTCATAGAAACACCCAAATAACTATAATCTGAAAAAAGTTGTCGGGCAATATTAATAATTTGTTTTTTGGTGTCCTGAATAATATCTTGTTTTTGTGTTTTGATATTTTCCATAATTTTGCCATTAATTCACCCCGTTACCACAAAGTGGTTTTATATGGCCTACTAACCGTTCGGTTAGTAGATATTTATATATTATGGCATAATAAAAAAAATGTCAAATCATTTATTCTCAATCATTTTTCTCAAAATCTAAACCAACAAAAAAAAGAGCCAAAATGGCTCCTTCTTACTACCCGCAGGTGTATGGATTTATTTACACAGTTTTTCTTCTGCTCGCGTACAGGGACAGCTTCCGAACTTTTTTGACTAATTTAAGGTTAAAAAAAATTTTAATTTGTGCTCACGAACGAGGATAACTTACGGCACCAATTCCCTGATTTTGGTGATTTATATTTGTTGGGGTATGTAAATTTTTTAAATTAATCTACTTACTTTTTTATACAAATATAAATTCTATCATATGCAATACACTTATCATTATGAATTGCATAACACTCAACATAATGAATGCCATTATATGCTGTCAATTCCGGGTTATTATATGTTTGATTGAATGTAATTTCCCCACGACATTCTCTTTCTCCATTTTCATTTATGATATTCTTCCCTCTATTTTTAACTTTCCAGTAATAATCCACATTTTCTATGTTAATATCTTCCGCAATGTAAAACTCGATATTTTTACCAATAATTATAGTGCAGTTATTTTGTTTTAATGGATAATTAGAAAAAGGATCTTTTTTTATTTTTTTGCCTATTGATACATTACCATTAATTTTAAAAGTTAAATTTTCATTCAACTTAAATTTATAACCAAAACTATCATCAAAAATAAATTGTTCTTTATCATCTTTTGCGGATAGCATTAAATTGATATCCTTATCGAAACTTCTATTATTTTCTTGTAGTCTTATTTCATTTAACCTATCAATAGCTAATTCAGAAAGTTCTAAAATTTCATTTTTATCAAACTTATTTATTTCATTTACATATTCATCAACGTATTTATTCTCATCCGCTCTATCTACAAAATTTGGTTCTTCTAAATAATCATAAATATTTTTATAAAATAACTCGACACCATTTAAAAAATTTATATCTTCATTTTTTTCAAAAATATCTTTAATTATTAATTCTAGATGAAATGACTTTAAAGGAAAATCAGGATAATTTTTTTTACAATTCCACTTCCATTTTTTTATAAATCTTATCACTTTTCTCAAATTATTATTTTTATCATGAAGATTTTTTATTTCTTTTCTATAGCCTTTTGGATCAGATTTTTTCCACAATATTTGTTTCTTAAATTTATAAATTTTTGCCCTACTCTTTTTAGAATAAAATAAAATTTCCGGAACTTCTAAAATATTATCTCCAAATTCATTTTTTTCTCCAATTTTTTTTGCTGGAACAATATCAATTGAAAATTCAGTTTCTGTCTCACTAAAATATATACCTACGGAATGTGTTTGAGATTTTACATTAACCGACACTCCAATTTTTTTATATTCTTGTTCTAATTTACTCGCCAAATCTTCTAAAATATTTTCTAAACTTAATGACTCACTACTTATAGCTTTTTGGATATCTTCTGATATTATCCAAATAACATCAAGATCATTAACCGGTTTAATTGCCGTAAATCTTGAGCAAGACCCACTTTGAAAACAGTTTTTATTTTCTAATAAATCTATTAATTCTTCATATTTATCGCTAACAGCATCCAATTCCCTATAGGTAGGAGTGATATAATCTTTTGTGTATTCTATTAATAAATTATTCAATTCTCTATTTGTCATTTTTGTATGTTGATAAAATTGTAAATATATCACTTACTAATCTAAGGGGAGTATTGGATATAGTATGTAGTGGATAATCTTTAATATCTTTATTTGAGTATAACCACTTTATTTGTTTATCTCCTAAAGTATATAAAATTAAAGGTTTCTTCAGGGACGATACTTTGTTTAAAGCATTGTTAAAGTCTTCCTCTTTTGTATTTAAATCTATAGCTAATATAACTAAACTTAAATTTTCAGATAACTCTACATTTCTCAAATCTTTAAGTGCTTTATCGGGACAATTATGGAAAAATTTGTTCTTTTTTATTAAATTTATTTCAACTTCCATTGATTTTATATTGTCTGATATTGTATATATTTCGAACGGTCTAGATAAATTATCAAATAGTCTTTTTTCTTTTTTGTAATGCCATTTTATTAATCGTAAAGAAACGAAAAGAGTTAATAAAAAGGTTAATAAATGTGGTAATGCTTCAATTGTTAAATTAGTCATTATCTCAATCGTTGTTGTGGACATATTTATTATTTTTTATTTATTTATATTTCTCCAATTTTTATTCTATCTAAATCAAAGTTAGAAGTACCTAAATTTTTTTAAAATTTTTAAAGTTTCTTCCCCTTTTTTATTGAAAATATTTTTTTATCTTTATGTTTTTATCATTTTGATTTTAAACAAATTTAATGTCAGATAAAAGATAATCAAGACAGTCTACGTAGCCCTTATAACCATTATTATAATCAACTATTGGTGGTTTTGGTCGATATCCAAAATGTAAGTGAGCACCAGTTCCGACACCGGTGTTATCAGTTACGCCTATTTGTTCTCCAGCTTTTACTTTTTGCCCTTTTAGTACTTTTAAAGAATCTAAATGCGCATATAAAGTTTCGTGATTATTTTCATGGTCTATTTTGATGTATTTACCATATCCACTTGCACCGCCAATTGATATAGCCATGCTTACAACACCGTCCATAACTGCATACACGGGTCTTTTTCCGTCCGGGCTATCATCAAATTTAGTTCTAAAATCAACTCCATTGTGGCCATCCATGTCCCATTTTTTATAAAATTCCGGCCACTTGGCAAATTTTTGCGTGCATACCATTTTATCCAAAAGATCATGATCAAATTTAAAACTTTTTCTTAGATAAAACGATATCCCCTTTATATAACTTGCACCTTCTGGTATATCCTCAATTTTTTCTTGTTTGCCCCAAAGACCAAGTTCACATCCCAATTCAAATGTTTCCCAATCCTGTATCCAGTGCTTAACATTTTCATTCAAAAAATATACCCTAGTTGAGCCATTATGTTGTTTGTGTGTTATTAATTTTTTCATTTTTTTAAATATTAATATTTATTTTCTCACCCAAACTTTTCTTAAATTCAAGCTTATTATCTTCCTGATAAAAAGGCAAGCCCACTATTATATATTTATCATCTTCAAATAAATTTACAACTTCTTTTTCCGCTTTTATTTTCAATAGAAAATCTTCCTTCCATTTATCGCCTTCTTCAATGTGTCTGCCCTTGGGCTCAATAAATATTTGAAAATAGCTGCCCTTGCTTTTTCCATTGCCTAAAAATAGTAAATAATCCGGTTCAAATCTTCTTCCTTTGTCAAAATCGTAAATCTCTATTATTTTTTGATTTCTTATCAAATATATTTCTTTAAACTTGGTTTCAAGCTTGCCTATATTGTCATGAATTAATTTAACCAGATACTTTTCTTCGTCAGTGCCATAATTATCGCTATAAACATACCAATCTTTGTCTGATAAATCTAATTTTATTCTGTTGCTGTCGTTAATGATAGACACTCCAGACTCTTGCTCCGAACCGTCTTTCGGTTTCTCAATATACATTTTTTTATCAACAACATTTTCTTTAACTGGAATAGGGACAAATTCTCTTGATCCTTGAAATTCTGAAGTGTTTGCTTTTATGGTATTTTTTATATTTTCAAAAATTGAAATTAAATTATAAAAAATCTTATTTGGCTCAACTTTTTCTTTGTCGGTTTCTATCTCTAAATTAATTTCACCAAGATAATCCGAGCTTGAAATAAAATCATTTATTGATTTTATCTTCGGAAAAAATGTTTTTAGATTTTTAAAATTATAAAACGGTATTTTATCTAAAATTTTTCTAACTAAATGCGAAGAGAATTTTTTTATTTTTATATTAATAACTTTTTCATTATTTTTTATTTTTTCTTTATCATCTCCAAAGCCG